>PBRP01000066.1 GCA_002726655.1 Gammaproteobacteria bacterium | reverse complement strand
CGGCGATGGCAACGTCAGTGCCGATCGCAGCAAATCAAGTTTATGGCGAGTATCAAAACTCAGATTCAGTCCCTTATACCGTGCTGTTTCGTTTGCATAGCGCACGGCGACCGTGTCCCAGGTTGTCCACGCATCATCAGCGATTGCTCTGGTGTCATCTGTGATAAAAGTTTCAGCCACCCAGGATGCGCGCATCGCTGGCAACCAGAGGTCATGCAGCTCTTTCTCTGCGTTAGCGACAAACCTGTCGGCTTCCTGGCTTGTTGGTTCTGACGCAAAAACCGACGCCTGGATAGTCAGTACGAAAAGGTAAATCGTGAAGCAAAGCTGATGTCGGGCGGGCATAGTATTCCTCATCGTTCGTTAGGATGAAAATTCCTCATGGTGCGTATCAACAAAGCTGGTCAGACCTGCCGGTTGGTATGCTCATGGCATTTTAAGAATGGGCTTGATGACTTCACCGGTAACAGCAGAATCGTGAACTGCCTGATTGATGTCATCAAAGTCATAATATTTAACAAACTTGTCATAGGGCAAACGACCGTCTTTATAGAGCCCTGCCAGGTAAGGTACAAATGTTTGGGTCGCGGCATCTCCCAGAACGACACCCTTTATTCCCCGGCCAAAGCCCATGTGGTCCATACTAAAAGGGATTTCAATACCACCAGGGGTGGCACCCACCTGGGCCGACCAACCGGGTCGCGCCAGGCAGTCTACTGCGTTGCGAACGGCGATCGGTACACCTGAACATTCCACGGAGAAATCCGCTCCCCGTTTTGTGATGGTATGAATCTCTTTAACGACATTGGTGTTGCTAGCATCTATACAATGGGTCGCCCCCAATTCCAGCGCCATATCCAGCCTTGCCGGCTTCACATCGACTGCAATAATGCAGGCACAACCACAGAGCCGGGCACCCATGATCGCAGACAGGCCAACGGTGCCCACGCCGAACACGGCGATGGATGAACCAGCAGGAGGCTTTAGTGCATTTATCACCGTGCCCACGCCAGTGGTCAACCCACAACCAAGTGGACCCATTAACTCCAGGGGAAGCTCCTTCTCTATCTTAATAGCGGTCCGAACGGGTACCAGGGAATAGGTAGCGAAAGATGATTGTCCGTTGAACCTGCCAGGCAGTGCTACACCATTCTGGGATAGGGGCGATGTGCCATCCATGCGCTCACCCGAAAGGTTTCGCTGGACAAAGTCATCACAGTAGCTGGGTAATCCTTCATGGCAGGGGCGACAGTGACCGCATGAGTCACCACTAAGTACAACATGATCACCAACTTTTACTTGGGTGACGGCAGAACCGACTGCTTCTACAATACCGGAGCCCTCATGCCCGAGTACCATCGACAAGGGCAGCTTTACGTCCTGGTTGCGGACTGCCACATCAGTATGGCAGATGCCGCTGGCGACATTGCGCACCAGCACCTCGTCTGCCCTTGGTGCTTCAACTTCCATCTCTTCCATCACCCAGTCGCCACCAGGTTCTCGCACTACAGCTGCTATCCCTTGGACCATTTCCTCTCACCTCCTGTACTAGTAACCAAACTGAGTGACCACTCGCCTACCTTTTTCAGGTCGTTAGATTACGGCGAAACAGGTCATGAACCCGCTCCCAGTGTTTCTCGGCAGCTTCCCTGTTGTAGCGTTCGCCGCCGGGTGGCGCGAAGCCATGGAGCGCATCTTCCATAAAATCAATCCGGTAGTTGACGCCGGCGTCGGTGAGCGCCTTATCCATGACATCCATCTCTTCGGGCGTTGCGGTAGGGTCATTATTTGCCCAGCCGAAGTAAACTTCACCCTGGATCTTGTCGAGATTTTTATGTGGTGAATCATCCTTATCAGAAACAAGCCAGGCACCATGAATGGATGCAACTGCCGCAACCTTATCTGGCATATTCTGTGCTAAAGACAAGACCAGTGGGCCGCTCATGCAGAAGCCAACCGCACCGATTTTTCCAGCAGAATCCGCCTTGTCATTCTTTTCTGCGAATTCAAGCATGGCCTTGGTATCGGGCAGGATCCTTTCACCATTTACCGTCTTCATAAATTCCATGCGGTCATGCATATCATCATCGCTAATACCAAACTCCCGGTACGGGCTGACTCTATAGTAGAGGAAAGGCATCAGGACATAGTACCCGGCGCTGGCCAGCCTAGATGCCATATCCTTCAAGGCGGGACGTATACTGGGAGCGTCCATCAGGTATAGAACAATTGGGTAAGGACCGCCCTCCTCAGGGTGAAACTCAAAGGTTGTCATGGTGCCGTCTATCGTTTCGATCTCATGCTGCCGCTCGATCATAAGAACCTCCTCTGGAATTGCGTTCATGGTAACAGTGCATACCCCGGTGCATAAGGGTCTAATACCTAAAGAGTGCTGACTGCTAACACGCTCAACGATTTTGCAATTATACTTCTGGCTGGAAAACAGGGGGAATTATCTATGTCTATAAAAGTTATTGGTGCGGGATTTGGCAGAACAGGAACCTTGTCGCTAAAACTGGCGCTGGAGAAATTGGGATTTGACAAGTGTTATCACATGTTTGAAGTGATGGAACACCCGGAACATATACCAGTCTGGGCCAGGGCACACCAGGGAGAAGCTATTGACTGGCAGGCACTTTTCGAGGGTTACCTCGCCAGTGTTGACTGGCCATCCTGCAATCTCTGGCGTGAGCAAATGGCACAGTATCCCGATGCCAAGGTCATTCTCTCCACACGGGATCCAGAACGCTGGTACACCAGTGTCATGAACACGATATACCCGTCGAGCTCAGGGTTAAGAGATTCTGAAGACGAAAATATGGCACGCTTTGGGCGCTGGGCTTGTGAGATCACCTGGGACGGGGTATTTGATGGCAGGATGGATGATAAGGATCACTGCATCAAGGTTTTCAAAGCACATGAAAAATCAGTGATCGATACGGTTCCGAGGGATAAGCTGCTGGTATTCCAGGCAGATCAGGGGTGGGAGCCACTTTGTGAATTTCTTGGCTGTGAGCTGCCGGAAGAAAGCTACCCACACACCAATACGACGGATGAGTTCCTGGCAAGCAGAGGAGAGTAGGGTGGAAATATTCAAGTTGACTTTGAACAAGCCATGTCAGGACGGCTGACCGGAAAAACAGCGCCAAATTTTCCCAGGGCAGATTTCTTAATCCAGAAGAAGTAGCGCATATTGCCGTGTATCTGGGCAGTCACGAATCAGACGGCATGACCGGACAAGCGATAACACTCTCCGGGAGCATGCGGATCGTGTAACGTGCAATGGATATCAGTTGGCTCCGGTCCCCAGAAAGCTATCCATCTTTCTATTTTTTGTAATTTTACAACATAGGAGGCGACGCTTTCACACCCTTACGGAATTTTCAGGCGAGAGGCAGGTTTTCAAGAAAAGTGCGTTTGTTTGTGGTACTTATACCCGTTTCGAATCCGAGACCGTGATTTATGAACAGCAGCCCCGGCGCCTGGATGTTAATTTACTGTAAGCCAAAGCAGACCTTTTTGTTTGGCAAGCGGGGCAAAAGAATGAGAAAACCAAATCTCTGGAATCTGTTCGGCGGTCATATCGATGCGGGGGAGACATTTGAAGAAGGTGTGGTGCGGGAACTCAAAGAGGAGGCCGGTATCTCTCCTGCCGATCATATTGGGAATCTCCCCGGCGGGGAGGCGTTTGTCCAGATGGGTGAGGTAAGTGGTATTCGGGAAATGCGCTATTTTTTGATGGTGACCAATGAAGAAATATCACCAACTCTGGATAATGAGCACAAGGCTTACGGCTGGTACCACTTTGACGATCTCCCGGATCGTGTCAATCGCCCCACCGAAGTCGCTATTAGCATAGGGTTGTTCATGAAGGCCATGAACCATGTGTAATTGATGGCGATACCGGCAACACTAATATTCAATGCTGTAGAAGGGGCGACCTGGGAAGAGAAAGCAGAGAGTCGAATCTAATGTCACTGGTTCTGGCAGGTTTGCTAAACAATTGCATGCGAAGCGCTCAAGCGCCACAAGGAGATGGAGAACCTGGTGGCAGCAGTGTGGACAATTTATATTCATGATTACGAGGGACTAATAATTGAATCAATCCATAGTGACCAGCGAGACATCGAGTAATCCTCCACATTCGGTTGATGAACTGACCCTCGACTGGTTGCAGGCAGCAATGGGCACCCACCTGAGTGGAGCTGAGCTCACGGGGTTCGACGCAACTATTATCGGTGTTGGCGAAGGATTCATGGGGCAACTAGCGAGACTGCAGTTGTCGTTTTCGGGAGAAGGCGGAGAAGCACCGAAGTCCATAATAGCGAAATTCGCATCCACTAACACTGAAACCCGCGAAAGGGCCAAAGATCAGAATCTCTACTACCGTGAGATCTGCTTTTATCGGGATCTTGGTCAGAATGTCGGTATTTCAGTACCTGTCTGCTACTTCAGCCTTTTCCTGGAGGAAAGTAATCACTTTGTCATGCTACTTGAAGACCTTGCACCAGGCGAAGCAAGTGACCAGGTTGCCGGTACTGACAAGGAGACCTCACGAGAAGTTATAGAGCAGTTTGCCAGGCTGCATGCCAAATGGTGGAATGATGACAGTCTTGAGGAATACGACTGGGCAAAATGGCTGATTAGTGAGATTCCCATGGAACAAGGGCTTGCATTGTTGAAGGCGAGTATCAGCGAGGCAGAGGAAACGGGTAAATTTGACGCCTACCCTGAAATGAAGCGATTAATGTACCTGCTTCCACCACTCTTTCGGATGGAACCGGCTCCCCCCCACCCCTTTTCTCTTGCTCATGGGGATCTGCGTTCAGACAATATTATTCGACCGACGGCTGCAGGAGGGAGGTTTGCAGTTATCGACTGGCAGTTGGCGGGGAAGGGTGATCCGGTCAACGATATCGTACGCTGGCTGGTACAGAGTATCTCCGTTGAGGACAGGAGAGAAACTGAACAGGAACTGCTTAAGCTCTATCATGACCGGTTAATCGAACATGGCGTGGAGGGATATAGCTACAGGGCGTTCATAAACAATTACAAGATCAATATCATTGTCGTGTTTCTCATGTTCTCCATGTCCATGGATGGTGTTGATCAGACACCTGAACGTGCCAAGGCACTGTTTCACCAGTTCTATGCCAGAGTTGATGCGGCACTGGTAGACTGGGAGATCGAGAAGCTGCTCAAGGTACTGCCGTATATGATCCCATTTATTAAAATCAGCACCTGGCTGAAGACAAAACTAAAATTTTAGAAGATACGGCTCAAAGCAGCCTGGAGACTTGATAGATGCCAGAATCCACCAACGCCATGATGCACAAGATTGGACGGCTGCATATTTTCCTGTGCGGTATCCCCGCGATTGGTGAGTCGATCGCACGAGCCTACAGTTGGTGTATGGCATTCTTCCCCTGGTTGGGTGGTGTTCGTAAGACCGAATCCATAGTCGAGACTAAACAGCACCTGGTGGAGGCCGGAGAGCAGATGGGCTTCCCCTTTCAGTTCTCAGATATCGAGGGGGACCGATTTATTCTTGAATTGCCCTTTTGCCCCTATGGATTCACTGAATCCATGCATCAGCGCCCCTGTGACACGGCCATGGACATGGACCGCGTAATGCTGCGGCGTTGTGGAGCAGAGATGAAGATCACCCAGACTATTCCAGAAGGAGCCGAGTGCTGCCGGATGGAGATCGTACAGAAGTCGGCGCCGGTCGGGAGCTAGGTAGCCTGTTTTCTGGGCAGGGTGACTTCGATTTCGACTCTCTGTTTATCCATTGCAAACAGGTTCACACGCAGGAACATCCAGGCACCGAGCATTTCCATCCCCTCTTCGACGGCGGTCGCAAATCCGTATTCAAGTGAATCTTCATCCATATCTTCACTCAGTAGCTCTACACCCAGGGCACCAGATACGTATAAGAGGCCAGATATGACAAATAGAATTTCCAGTCGACGTTCCAGCGACAACAGGAAGGGAATGAATAGCACACCAACTACAGCGACTAGAATTGCGCCGGGAATCGCCCAGTTAATGTCAATAGCTGTATTCAGGGACTCGTGCATGCCAGCCACTTCATCCACGGCAAGGATCAAAAATCCCAGGCTCAGAAAGGTCCAATGTGCCTGATGATCCATCTTTTTCTTACTGACAACATGGAGCACAAAAGCACAGTTCAACAGCAAAAAGCTCGAATACCAGGTTGGGATATTGTTTTCTTCATCCAGGTGGAACAACTGCTGAACCAGCCAGGGTATTTCTTCAATCTCAAGGTGGTAATAGTTCAATCCACAGTGAATTAGTATGAGACTGACGATTACCGCCAACAGTAGCTGGCAGTATTCCTGAGGTAGAATCACAAGCTCGAAATGATGGTCAGACATGATCTCGTCCTCTGATATCTTGATTTACAGCCCCTTTATTTCTCGCTCGATGTCCTCGAGGTTACCCTCACAAAAACTGGCAATATCTCTGTCCATACCTTGAATATGATGTACCAGCCAACCAGTCAGGAATTCGAAAAGTTCAGTTGGACTTAGATTGCCCTGCCTGAACATTTCTTTTTTATCGGCTACTTGCTGAGCAAGCACTTTATGTACATGTTTGTGGATGTCTAATGAAGGGTAGTTGCAGGCAACCATGACAGCCTCCTCACGTTTGAAGTGATATGCCACATAATCCAGCAGTTCATCAAGCACTAGTAGGTTGAGCTCATCAGACTGTGTATCACTTTTGCTGATATCCTTACATTTAGAAAGAATGCCGAAGAGGTTCTCATGATCGGCATCGATTGCTTTCACACCGATAGCCAGCAGACCCATGGCTTCAGTGGGCGTGGAGTTTGAAACCTTTTGGATTTGTTCTTCCAGGCTGGTGTTGGCCAGAAGTAGCTGTACTCGCCGAATTAAATCCTCCCTGAGGTACGGCTTGTCAAGCATGTTGGAAGTGAATCTGCCCTGAGTGCCATCCTCCGTTATCCCTCCAGCATAGCCAGTGGTTAATAACACTTTTAGGTGAGGAGTATTTGCTGTTGCTATTTCTGCAAGCTCGTAACCATTTGTATTCCCTGGCATAACAATATCGCTGAACAAGAGGTCAATGTGATCCTCTTTAGAGAGTATCTTCAGCGCCTCATCCCCATCTGTTGCCGTGAAAACCTGGTAGCCTTCGCGTTCCAGGATCAGGCGCGCTATCTTGAGTATTTCAGGCATGTCCTCGACAACAAGGATTCGCTCTTTGCCCTTTTGTGTTGTTCCAGTCAGCTCAACCACTTTGGTCCCACCCACTTCTGTTAAGGAGTGATTTTGACAAATCCACTATCTGTGCGCCAGTTCAAATGTTAGTGTTTCTTCATAGCAGTGCCTCCCGGCAGTACCTTTGGTGACTCATAGCATTGGATTGAAAATACCCATTACCACTTCTACCAAATAGGGAACAGATATGGAATATGAATGCTTGATATACAGTGTCAGCAATAATGTGGCAACGCTCACGCTGAATAGACCCGAGCGTCTCAACGCCCTTGGCGGAACATTGCGCGAGGACATTTATGATGGACTTATGACGGCGCACAATGATGAAAGTGTCCGAGTAATAGTGATAACTGGAGCCGGCAGGGGATTCTGCTCTGGTGGTGATGTAAAGGCGATGAACGAAAGAAACAAAGAGAAAGCCGGGTCCGCGCTGGAAGATAAGATAGACCCATTAAGGGATCAGATAGTCCTGGCACTACGTGATACACCAAAACCGGTAATCGCGGCGGTTAACGGCCCGGCAGCGGGTGCCGGTATGAATCTGGCATTGGCATGCGATATTCGAATAGCATCCAGCGCTGCCATTTTTGGTGAGACATTTGTTAAACGAGGCCTTCATGTTGACTGGGGCGGGACCTACTTCCTGCCGCGTCTTGTGGGTATGGCCAGGGCCTGTGAAATGATTTTTACAGGCGAAACAGTAGACGCGGAAACTGCCCTCGAATACGGCATTGTAAGTCAGGTTGTCTCACCAGATGACCTCATGGATACCGTGGGGGATTTGGCTGGCAAGATAGCAGCGGGTCCTCCCATTGCGATCCGCCTCGCCAAAAGAGCCATGTATAAAAGCCTTGATAGTGATTTGCGCGGTGCATTGGAATTCGAAACCTACGCGCAAAATATCTGCGCACAAACAAAGGACTCTAGAGAGGGCATCAGGGCGTTCGTAGAGAAACGGGCGCCTACATTCAATGGCACCTAGCATTTAGTCGAGAATACTGAAATTCACCGTTTGACGCTTTCCCATGGATTGAGGTGTGGTAGAGTCGGAGAATGAGTCGCGCTACCCTGGAGCCAACTCACATCACTTAAGGGATATCGCTCCGTCACTGCTGCGCCAGACCATATAAAAAAGGGTAAAGGCATGCCCACTAGACAATATCTGTACCTGGTACTGGCAGTCCTGGTTTCGCTGATGAGCCCGGCGGTCCCTGCGGCCTTTGAAAGTGAAAATCAGACCAGCGATGTGTTCAGGCTTTCTATTGCAGAATTATTGCGAGTAGAAGTCATTACAGCTTCCAAAAGTATTGAATCACGATGGCAATCCCCTGGAATTCTTACCGTATACACGGCTGAGGAAATCGCCCTATTCGGTGGCAGAGATATGGGTGAAGTTCTGGCAAAAATTCCCGGGTTGGAGACGTTTGATTCTCTCCATACAGGGAGGCACCGACTGACCATCCGGGCAGACCAACCCAGGATCAACAACAACCACGTGCTGATGCTGTTGAACGGCACGCCTCTTAACCGCGAGAGCTATACGGGAGGGATCTGGACCCAGGCAATGCTACTGGCTATACCATTGCCTATCATAGCGAGGATTGAAGTCGTCCGTGGCCCGGGTTCCGTTTTGTACGGAACAAACGCTTTTTCTGGTGTCATCAATATTATTACGAAAGAAGTGGTGGATGCGGCAGACACGGTAAGTGTGGGTGTCGGGAATCACGATACCAGAAGTATAGATCTAGCCGGGTCTGCTGTGATTCACGATTTTGATCTTGTTGGCTCGCTGAGTTATTACGATTCAGATGGCTGGCCGTTTCGAACGGTCGCCACAACGGGATCAGTGTTTAGAGATGATGCCCGTAGCGAGAACCTGAGTTTCATGGGAACTCTACGCAGAGGCGGTTTCTACGCTGCCGGTTACTGGGGTGAAGCGGATCAGTTCACCATAAGGGGATCGGAAGTAGAACCGGTTGCAGGGCGAACCGTCAATGAGAAGTACTTCCTTGATTTTGGCTACGAACACAAGTTAACCAATGGTTGGCGCATCAAGACAAATGTATCTCACGTTGGCGGGCGAACCGATCATCATGTGGTCGGCACTGGTAATAACCCTCTTCTAGTGATTTACAAAACGAATGACTCCAGGTTTGAATTAACAACACTGGGACCGTTGAGCGAAAGGCTGAAACTTCTCGTTGGCGGCACTGTTGAATGGCTTTCCGGCACCGTACCACCGCCCGCAGTTACTGTGCCCGACTGGAGCGACCAGTGGTGGAGTCTTTACGGGCAACTGGATTTTCAGATCGGGGACACCAGTTTTATCGCCGGAGGCCAATACAATAAAACAGAAGATGCCTCGGGAAGTTTTGTGCCACGTCTTGGTGTCATCCATCACTTCACCACCAAAACCGGGATTAAGGTACTGTTCAGCAGGGCATTTAGATCACCCTACTAGTTTGAAAGAAAAGGCGCCCTGGTATTTGGGCCAACAAAGATAAGTGGCAATCCCAATCTGAAGCCTGAATTTGTTAGTACCTACGATCTGCAACTCTTCTATACCAGTGAGAAAATCGAGGCGGCTATCACCGGATACCGCAATGAGCAGGAGGACCTTATTGTACGAACGACAGATAGTGTTACTGACATTACTTTCGAAAATCAGGGCAAGCTCATCATCAATGGGCTGGAGTTCGAAGTAAAGTACTTGATAGCGGACGCCTGGCAATTGAGTGGTTCCTGGACCTTCCAGAACAATGATGACCAGAACGACGTTGACGACTACACATTGCAGCCTCACCATATTCTAAAAGCCGGGGTGGCATATAATGCGCCACGGTGGACCCTTGGACTACACAATTCCTACTATTCCAGTTATACGGATAATGTTCTTCTGAATCCGGATCGCCTGGTACTGAATCCTTCGGCCAGCGCACACAATGAGCTTTTACTACATCTTTCTGTAACCTTGGCTCCGAAGCTAAAGCTGGATTTGTACATCGACAACCTGCTGGATGAAGACGTCTACCTGCCGGCGCAACTGGGCACCAGGTTCTTTGCCCAGAATACCCTGATGACGAAATCCGGACCCTCTTATCTTTTGAGGTTTTCACTAGCACTCTAATTATTGAGAAGGAGATGGTTTGATTAGAAATTTAATACCAGGAGTTTCAGAATTGAGGTTACAAAGCTGAACAACTGGAATGACAGGGCTAGTACCAGGAAGCTGCCGAGGCGATATGCGGCAGGTACGCCTTTACTGTGGCTGCGAGGAATGCTGTCGATTTCGATCCTCCTTTGCGCCGCTGTTCATGGTGAGCCAAAAGCCTTTCATGAGTACGATGTCAAGGCAGCATTCCTGCTGAATCTTCCTGAATTTGTCACCTGGTCGGAGGAGGCGAGCCCCTCTCAGCAGTTTAACCTTTGCATCCTGGAAGATAACCCGTTCGGCGTCCGACTCAGGAACCTGGAGGGACAACCTGTTAAGGGGAGACCCTTGCAGGTTAAGAGTATGAAGCAGGATGATGACCTCCTGGGGTGTTCTCTCATCTTCATCAGCCAGAGAACAAGCGCCCGTTTTTCAACCATCACAAAATCATTACCTCTCAGCGGAGCATTGACCGTGGGCGAGTCCCGCGCGTTTGTTAAAGCAGGTGGTGTCATAGGACTTGTGGTGCGGGAGAACAAGGTTCATCTGGAAGTCAGTATTCGCGCGGCCGAGAAAGCCGGCCTTTCGGTGGCGGGAGACCTTCTGGAACTCGCGACGGTTGTTGAAGCGTCCGGGGAGGTCTCAAGATGAAATTGTGGCCTGCTTCTCGCTCTTTGCGCTCCCGGCTGGCAGTGATAAGTATGATTTTTAGTTTGGTTGCACTGACCATCGCCGCTGGTTTTTATCTGACCAGGGACTATACCCGCGGTAAAGCGGAATTTCTGTATCGACTCACGATACTGACCCAGGTAACAGCGGACAATTGTCGTGCCTCTCTGGCTTTCAATGACAGAGGATTGTCGGAAAGTACCCTGGAAACCCTTGCTTCAGAGCCGGCCATTTTGCAGGCGGTACTCCTTGGCAGCGATGGTGATGTTGTCGCTTCTTATCCCAGCGATTTGGAAAATCCAGATATACCAGCTGATCTGGGCGGTGATGCAAGCCTGTTTCAGAAAGGGGTTCTGCATTTAAGTAAACCAGTCAAGCTCGGGGGCAGGGTCTTGGGGAAGTTATACATTCAGACGAGTGCCAAGGAATTGCAGGATCTTCTTGTGCAGGACCTGTTGGTTCTGCTGTTGGTTTCACTGGTTGCCACTGTCATTGCTGTGCTGCTGGCAAGACGTTTGCAGTTGCCAATCTCCGGCTCCATTCTGGAACTGGTGGATATGGCAGAACGGTTGCGAATGGATGAAGACTTCGTGCCAGAGCCATCGTCTGGTGAGACAAGGAGTGATGAAATTGGCAAGTTGGCTCGTGCCTTTATTGACATATTTGCAGAGGTAAGAAGCCGGCAAATAGCGTTACAGGATAGTGAGAGTCGGCACAGGACCCTGGTTGAGGCGGCCCCATTTGGTATCCAGGAGATTGATTTGCAAGGACGGCTTATATCAATGAATTCAGCAGGGCTGGGCATGCTGGGAATGCCCGTAGAAAGTGAGTTAGAGAAGAAAGATTACCTGTCCATACTTGAGCCAGAGGACCGTGAAGCTGTCAGTCAACTATTTGCTGATGCGCTAAACGGAAAGGAGTCCGAATTTGACTTTAGTAAATGGGAAGATGGTAAGCAGACCTATATCGTTAGTCGTTTTGTACCGCTCAGGGATGACCAGGGACATGTCGATAAAATCATGTGGCTCACCCAGGGCATGACACAAAGAGAAGCGCTACAAACCCAGTTACGAGAAGCCCAGAAAATGGAAGCAGTGGGCCAGCTCACTGGGGGTATCGCACATGACTTTAACAATATACTTACCGCAGTTCTTGGGAACCTGGATTTGCTTGAGATGGATGCCGCCCTTAGTGAAGAGAGTCAGGAGCGAATTACAGCTATTAACTTGGCGTCTCAGCGTGCGGCTGATTTGACTCGTCAGTTGCTGGGCTTCTCACGCAGAAACGTAATTCATGTCGAGAATACAGATATTAACCGTGTGATTTCCGGCATGGAGAACCTTATTGCCAGGTCCATAACACCTGAAATTAGTGTTGAGCTTCATTTTATAGAAGATCTCTGGTTAACAGAGGTCGATCCGGGAGACTTCCAGGACACGCTGCTAAACCTATCGCTAAATGCGCGTGATGCTATGGCGGGGCACGGTACGCTGACCATCGAGACAGGCAATACGGTGCTCGACGCTGACTATTGTGATCAAAATTCGGGTGCTAATCCTGGAGACTATGTGGAAGTGGCGATTAGCGACACGGGGACCGGTATCGACCAGGAAACTCTGGATCACATTTTTGAGCCCTTCTTCACAACGAAAGTGACTGGTAAAGGGTCTGGTCTGGGGCTGGCGATGGTGTTCGGATTCGTGCAGCGTACCGGTGGATCTATTAAGGTCTATACTCAGAAAGGTGTCGGCACGACTTTCCGGATTTTTCTACCTCGGATATTGGGGGATGATACAGCACCTAACGCAGGAGGTGACAACTTAGAAGAAATGCCCCGGGGAACGGAAACGGTTCTGGTTGTCGACGATGAGGCACAACTACGCAAGCTAATAAATTACCAGCTAATAAAGCTGGGCTACAAGGTGGTGACTGCTGGAAATGGTAAGGAGGCACTTGAGCGATTGGCTGAAGAGCATTCCATTTCCTTACTTCTCTCGGATGTCATTATGCCGGGCGGCATGAATGGGTATGAACTGGCTGAAATAGTGATGGAACACTCTCCGGAAATTAAAGTACTTCTTTCTTCAGGTTTCACTGAGAAAGCCACCAAGGATGGGGAACCGGAGTTTTCGAACCATAACATGCTGCGAAAACCCTATACTTACTTCGAACTTGCCCAGCGAGTGCGAGACGCAATTGACGACACGCAGAGATCGGTAGCCGGATAGCAATTTCTGGCTGTCGCAGCTTGCCTTTGTCAGAGAAAATAGATAATGATAATAGGTTGATCAAATCAAGGGATAACAATTATGGCGTTAGAAGAGGGAGAAGTCTGGGGTGAAGTAACCGACCGGAGCCTTGAAGTATTGCTGGAGCGAAAGGGCGTCCCTCGCACCAGTCGAGGCAGTATGATGAGTATTGCCGATGGTAAGAAGAAGCCAAAGAAACAGCCCGAGAGCGCTTTCTTTGCCATGAGCGCCGAGACGGTAGCGCGTTTTTGTCGCGGCTTTGCTGATATGAATCCCCTTTACCACAATCCGGGTTATGCAGCCCAATCACCCTGGGGGCGCATCATCGCTCCACCAGCGGCTCTTTGCTATGCGGAAACTACCAATGGCGCATCAGATGGATTTCCTGGGTGCCACACGATCTGGCGCGGCGTCGAGTACGACTGGAAGCGACCGATGTTTGCCGATGAAGTTGTTAAGTGCGTTACCTGTTTGAAGGATGCCAACATTATCAGGGACAGCAAATTTGCAGGTGGCATGGCGGCGGTACAGGACTACGAAACCAGGATAACAACGATGGAAGATGAATACATCGGAGCTTATCGAACTTCCTGGCACCGTTTCTCGCGCTCCAAGGCCAAGGAGTCAGGAAAATACGCTGACATCGAGCGGCATACCTGGACCGATGAAGAGCTGGATGCCGTATGGGCCGAATACCATGAACAGAATATGACGAATATCCAAGGTTCTGAGCCTCTATACTTTGAAGATGTGGAGGTTGGTACTCAGGTTCCTTACATCATCAAGGGCCCGGTCACACTGACCAGCAAAATAGCCTTCGAGATGGCCTTTGGTGCCATGGGCTGGTTCGTTGGTCACGAACTGGCACTTAAACTTTGGGAACGATCACCGAGGTTACCGATTCGAAACGAAGAGAATGTACCAGAGCCACCGGTGGCCATTCATTGGACCAATGAGCGCTGTGAAACCTATCTGGGGATGCCGGGCGCGTACGAAGCAGGTCACGAGCGACTCAACTGGCTGACACAGATGGCGAATAACTGGATTGGCGATCACGGCATTATTCGAAGCATGAATGTTCAGTTTCGCGGCTTTCATTGGCAGGGTGATGCCTGTCGCCTGCATGCTGAAGTTACCGGCAAGCGAGTCGTTGACGGTGAGAATATCGTTGATCTGAAGATATGGACCCAGAGTCATCCGCGTGATCAGCGCACAACAGACGGGCAAATGACCGTGCAGCTTCCATCCAAGGCAGAAGCTTAAGCCAGGTATCAGGCGGCAAAGTGATTCGGCGGCTAAGCTGTTTCTAAAAATGATGGATATTGCATGAAAGGGTAACAGGAAACACAAACTTGCCTAGATCATACGTAACACCCTGGACGCTGAGATTTTACAGGACGCTTCCTGGCAGTCCCATGTGGATAGGTATCAGTTTCGCGGCGATACTATTGCTGGTGTTTCTTGGTTGCAGGTTCCTTTTTGATGGAGGGATCAGGTCCTCCCCGGGTGATTTTCGACTGACAATAATTCATATTTTGCTGGTTGCATATTCAGCGTCTGCCTATGTATATCTGCTGTCGGCTGCAACCAGAGCAGCCACCGATTTGGCACCGGTTATCAACCATGAACCCCAGTGGCAGACAATAATCGATCGAGTTGGCACCCACCTATGGTGGGGTTTGGCGTGTGCAGGTTGTCTGGGGATCCTGGTAGATGTATACGCTACTGTTAATACAACCCAAGACTCTGATCCGTGGGTCTGGCAACAGACCAGTTTCGATGCCCGGTGGATGCGCGTGCTTGGGGTTCTCTTCTGTTGGTGGATGGGATGTTTTCTCTATGTACTGGTGGTGGAATCCATGCGTTTGTCCCAGCTGGCAGAAAGTATCGGCTCCATTGATTTGCTGGATCTGAGCCCCTACCAACCGCTCATAAATCAAGGTTTGACGAATGCATTGCTGGTGGTTGGCGCAGCTTCGTTTTTGTCACTTTTCCTTCTGGAACCTGGCTTTGTAGTATTGATGATCCAAATTTCGATCGTGTACGCCATATTTGCCTGGATCGGGTTGATGCTGCCGCTGCATGGTATTCGCAGCAAAATAAGGGCCGCAAAGGAAGAAGAGTTTGCCTGGTGTCAACAGGAGCTCAAGGTAGCTAGAACCCGTTTGAAATCCGGGGTCGGAGAAGCGCAATCAATTGCAGAAATGATCGCATACAGATCCATCGTTGAGAATATCCGGAATTGGCCCTTCGATAGTCCCTCCCTCACCCGTTTTTTGTTGTATCTTCTGATTCCAATCTGCTCAATGATTGGCGGTGCTCTCGTCGAACGCGGTCTGGATTTCTTCTTCCCCTGATTTTCGCCCCTTGAGTTGGGGGATCTTATGCAGCCAATCGTAGCCTGCTTGCTGCCGGCTAATCAGACTTTGATTTCTTCACCACCAACAGAACCCTTGTCAGATTCATAGTCGTATTCATATCCTTTTGAATCTAACATTCACTGGGCTTGGCCGCGCATAAACATGGTGGCAACGGCGGAGATCAGGGATAGGAGAGGGATCCACCAGTAGGACCAGTTTTCCAAAAAACCAAGAATGAAATAGGTTGGCAGACAAATGAGCAACGCGATTATCGATAAGGCCCAGACTGCTTGCCCGATTGATTCAAGTCTATAGGCAATGGGCGATCATGCTCTAACAGATTTACGATGGTTTTCCGAGTACCACATTGGTTATTTACATCCCCCTGTTCACTCTCCTGTGGCGAGCTCTCTGTTGCGCGCAATTTCCTCTAGTGTTTCCTCGTGCCGCTTTCTGTCGATGCTATAGAAACTTAAGGCAAAAATGGAAATAGCAGTTAGCAGAATCACGGCGGGTCCCTGTGCCCAGCCGAATCGAATGATAGCTTCCGGGGCTGCCTCTTCGGGGCTGGTTCCCGGCATAATACCGGCGAGATCGATAATGATGCCTGCAAATACTGGCCCTATACCCCCTACGGCCTTACCTGCAAAAGATGCAGCTGCATAATAGATACCTTCCTGACGATTGCCATGAATACGTTCGTGTTCATCGGTGATGTCCGCGATCATTGATCCACCCATGGGGATTGCGACTCCTAATCCAAATCCCGATGCCAGTGAACTCGCTATATATAGCATCGCCACATCCTGTTGATCATTGAAAGGAAGCCAATCAAACAGCTTCAGGATAATGACGGAGGAAGTACAAAATGCATACCACGCCATGCCAATGATATAGACCATCTTTTTTTCTTTTATTACGTAAGAGACTGATCGACTCAACATGCTGCCAACCACCAAGCCAGTGATCGCAGTGGCAAATAGCATTGTCATTTGACCCTGAGTCAGTCTGAAGAAATAGGTCCCCGTATATAGAATAAGTGCCTGGATCATACCCTGGTTGATCCCTGCTACCACACTACCGCACACGACAGCGGTAAAAGATGGAATCATGAATGCCGTTCTAACCTCCTTTACTACCTTCTTGATGGAGAAAGGCGATGCTTTTGGCTGGCTCAATTTCGGTATCTGTGAATGCGTCGCTGCGGCGGCAAAAAGAATACCCAGGATCATGATAGGCGAACTGACGAGTGCGAAGGTCCTGTAGGCTTCGGGATTGAGCCGACCATTGGCATAGGTTTCCGTGGCGCCGAAAAAGAGCTCATTCGCGACGATCAGGACCAGGAACATTCCAAGCAACATAAAAACCATGCGAAGTGCTGATAACAGGGTTCTTTCATCATAGTCATCGGTGAGTTCCGCCCCCAGTGCCATATAGGGTAATGCGTAAAGGGTCATGGCAGTACGGGTGAGCACCGAGAAAGTCAGAATCCACAGGAATAATCCAATGGAGCCCAGTCCAGCCGGGGGGGTAAACAGAAGATAGAAACTCAAAGCGAAGGGGACGGCGGCAATATACATGAACGGATGTCGCCGCCCGTATTTAGATTGAGTCGAATCAGACCAGGAGCCGACCAGTGGATCACTTATGGCATCGATACAGAGCGCTATAAACAGCGCTGCACCAACCAGGGTTCCTGACAGACCCAGGACCTGGTTAAAGTAAAAGAGCAGAAAGAAACCAAACGCGGCACTTTTAATCCCTTCAGGTAATTGACCTACTCCATAGCCAATTCGTAGCGCCCAGCTCGTTCGATTTGCCATTTTCGCTCTTTAATTCAATTGATTTCATACTGGTGGCCAGGGATCGCTAAGTACGCCTCTTTTCCACTTCCCCTGAAGTATGTTACATCGGAACGAAAAAGGCTCGCCTCATGATGAAATGAGAAGTGGAGTGGGAGAAGCGAGAATTTTGTCCTGTCTTTTTCGATTCCTAATCTTATGTTCGACGCCACCACAGCGTACGACATGCTGCGAATGAAATGAGTTCCAGTGGGCAAAATGAATTTTTGGGGTCAGATGCCAATCAAGACTTAGGACTATTTGTTGAGTATTCTTTGCTGGCGGTCATGCGACTAGTACGCCTACACTGATACGGGCGGTCAAACTTCTTCCGCCCATTCGACAACCTTGGCGTAAGAGTCCAGGACTTTGAGACTTTCATTTTCGTCGCTGGTAGGCAGACCAAGAATGATCCGGTTGACACCTTTGGCTGCCAGCTCTGCAAT
Source organism: Gammaproteobacteria bacterium (assembly GCA_002726655.1). Taxonomy (GTDB): domain Bacteria; phylum Pseudomonadota; class Gammaproteobacteria; order Pseudomonadales; family Azotimanducaceae. Next base: position 42,290 of record PBRP01000066.1, on the reverse strand, counting down.
CTGATCCTGTGATTCGATCATGGTGAATACAGAAATGTCGATATCGTCAATTGAGCGGCCGCGCTTTTCACAGCATTCTGTGAGTAATTTCAGCCGCTCATCAAATTCTGGGATCTGCACTGGTAACCAGCCTTCCGCATATTCCGCAATGCGATCCATTGCCCAGGTAGAGGTTGCGCCGATGAAAATCGGCGGGTGTGGTTTGGATACGGGTTTCGGTTCCACCCAGACAGGGTCAAAGTCGACAAATTTACCGTGAAACTCTGCATCCTTTTCAGTCCAGCAGACTTTCATAGCCAATACATGTTCCCGGAGGACTTTCCATCGGTCCTTGAACTCGACACCGTGATTTTCCATTTCCTCAGCATTCCAGCCTGCGCCGATACCGAATAGGAATCGTCCTCCCGAAAGTGAATCCAGTGTGGCGACACGTTTTGCCAGTGCGATAGGGTGATGTTCCGGAACGAGACAAACGCCAGTGCCGATCCTTAATTTCTCTGTAACAGCAGCAACCTGGGCAAGAAAGGTGAGGGGTTCATGAGCCTCCCAATAGATGCTAGGCAACTCGTCAGCCAATGGGTAAGGCGTTCTCCTTGAAGCTGGAATATGCGTGTGTTCAACCACCCAGAGGGATTCAAAGCCTCGTTCTTCAAGGGCCTTTCCAAGTGATGTTGGTGCCATTGAATAGTCTGTTGGAAAATTGGAGATACCGATACGCATTGCAGATTCCTCTTGTTGTGGTCTCAGGTCAGGGTGCAGGAAAGGGTAAGGCTGGTGAAATAGAACATATTTTAGATAGCTGCACAATCCAACCTGGCACCCAGCCTGCAGTATCAATGCTAATATGGTTTTGATGAATTGTGTGCGGTAAAAGCAACAAGAACAAATCAGTTGAGTTCATAATGGCAGGAAAAGTTTACATAAGTATCTTTTTCATGGTCCTGGTAGTGATGGCAGCATATCTGCTGCGGCCCTATGATAAGTCAGAACACTGGGACATCCATGTTGATGAGAAAGCACTTGCGGGGAAACAGGCTTACTTTAAAGAGGCTGAAGGAGGCTTCTCGGAGCACGCCAGCTCGGGGCACGCCCCGTTTACGGGCCACCTAATATCCTGCTAATCATCGCGGACGACCTGGGTAAATACGATATTTCTCATTTCGGCCAATCCCCCCTGCAGACACCAAATATTGATGAACTGGGTAGAAAGGGAGTTACCTTCCGAGATGCTTATGCAAGCGGCGCTATCTGTTCGCCGTCGCGGGCCGGCCTATTAACAGGGCGCTATCAGAACCGTTTCGGCTTTGAATCACAACCCATGCAGCGCTATGTCCGCAATCGGCTTGAATACCTGGCATTCCGCCATGTGATTGATACGGATGAAATGCGGCCCAACTTGTATGACGATTACCCCCAGTCTGCACAGCTGCTTAAGCAGGGGTTGCCGACATCGGAGATTACCCTTGCGGAGCTGTTTAAGGGCATCGGCTATAACACTGCCATTATCGGCAAGTGGCATCTTGGCTATGGTGAGAGTAATCATCCAAGCAGGTTCGGCTTTGATACCCAGTACGGCTTTGTCGAGGCTTTCTCACTATATGATCAGGAAGATGATCCTGATGTCGTGAACTATTACCACGACCTTTTCTGGGAAGAACACATCTGGGCACAAGAACGCAACGGACCTGCTGCTATCACCAGAAATGGACGAGAAATTCCCGAAGAAAGGTATCTTACTGATGCGATTGTGGAAGAAGCAAAGACATTCATAAAGGCATCTAAAGAGCAGGACAAACCTTTCTTTGCCTATTTGCCTTTCAATGCACCTCACACACCTTTTCAGGCTCGTCTGCAGGATTATGATGCACTGCCTCAAATTGAAGACGAAAACCAAAGAATCTATCTGGCTATGATAAGGCGATTGGACTGGGCAGTTGGTGAGCTGACTCGTTATCTGAAGGATGAAGGCCTGGCGGAAGACACCTTGATAATATTTTCCAGTGACAATGGTGGGGCAGCCTACACGGGAGCGACTGACAATGGCCCACTCAGGGCTGGTAAATTTACTCAATTTGAAGGTGGGCTGGCCGTACCATTAATGATGTATTGGCCCGGGAGTCTGGAACAACAAGAGATTCAATCACCCGTAATTCTGACAGACATATTCGCGACGTTAACAACACTGGCTGGTGTGGCGCTTCCCGATGATCGTGTGTACGACTCAATAAACTTGTTGGACAGCGATGTTGAGTCCGATGCATCAGAGAGACCGCTACTGTGGCGCAGTGACTATAACAGGGCAGTGCGCTATAAGAACTGGAAGCTTTTGCACAATAAGCGGAATGGCACGGTTCGCTTGTATGATTTGACTCAAGATGTTGGTGAAAGAGAAGACCTGCACGAAGCGCGGGCGGGAATTGTATGTAAATTGATGTCAATGCTTGACGAATGGGAAGAAGATCTTCTCGATCCATCTTGGCCGCGGGTAATGGACTATTTATCAGCAAGTCATGACGAGGAGTATTGGTTCGCGATTTAGCGTGTGAGATCCTGAGAAGAAGTAAGAATGAAAATCCTCATTCCATCGAATAGTCTCAACGTAAGGATTTATCCTCTTAACTAACTTCGCATTGATGCCGGGTATGGTGTCCCCCAACTGTATTAGTAAACGCTGAGCAACATCAGCGGGATTGAACTATTCGTCTTAAGCCGTGCATGGGGCTGTTACCACCTGTACTGGATGCGACCGAACAAGTTTCTGCCAGCACCGAGTAGTCGACTACCGATGGGTACGTTGTTTCCAATGACCCGGTTGAATCCACTCAGGTGATCCATATATTTCTCGTCAAATAGATTTTCAGCGCCCGCTGTAAATGTCATGTTGCTTGAGATGAACCAACTCAGATATACATTTGTCACATTGTAGCCATCAGTTTGCTTGAATGAATTATTGCGATTGAGTGGGTCAAGGGTGTTGGTTGCTGACAGGTCATCCTGCTTCGCCATCAAAACCTGCTGCACTTTTACATGATAACCATTGCCCTCGTAGCGTAATTCCAGTCGAAGTGACGAAGGAGCAACCCTGTAAAGGTTATCACTAGTGTCCTCCCGTTCGCCGACGACATATGAGGCGATGCCGTCCAGGAGCCACTTCTCGCTGAGTTGGGCGCCGAAAGTCAAATCGGCGCCCCAGTATTTCGCCTCCCGGTTTGCGAAACGCAATGGGGTAGGATCGCCATTGGCATTGGCGCTGACACCAATAACGGCCATATCAGTGACGGGCACCCCCTGAATAAAATCATCTACCTGGCGATAGAACACCCGCGGAGAGACGTAGTAAGAAACATGGTCCCAATCCAGTCCCAGCTCGAGTTGCAGTGACTGCTCCGGGTCGAGGGAGGGATCGCCGACGTAATTATTTCCATCTCCAAGACCCGCGTTTGCTTCGAGGGGAATCCAGAGATATCGCTCCTGGTACATGGGTGAGCGTGTCCGCTGTGCGAGCCCTGCTTCCACAACAAGTTCTTCGGTTGCCTGATAGCGTGCTTTCACTACCCAATCCACATTGTTGTCGGTCTGACTTAGATCAGCCCTGTTGAAAGCTTCACGCAGAATCCATACTGCTCTTGGCGGCGTGCCCATGGGCCAGCTGGCTGGGTCCTTGTCCACCAATCGTGCGGGGAAGGCGTCCACTGCGGCGGTATCCGCTGTAACTCGGGTTATGCTGGCGCCTATTTCGAGGTACCAGTTTTCGTTCAATAAAGAAGACCACTGCCCGAAGAGTGCGAGACTATCTGCTTTACTGTTATTGAAATTGTTTACGAAAAAGGGGCTGAAATCTGGATCAGAAACATTGGCATGATGTTCCGAGTTTCTTCCCTCTAAACCCGCTATGAGACTGCCACTGCCAAGAGACACATCCCAGGATAGTTTGTAACCGAGTTCTTCACTCTTCGCTATCACACTACGTTTGTCATCACCCATAAATGGCGGCAGGGGCAGGCTCGAGAAATCAGGTGCTTGCCTGAGTTTGGAGTTGGTCATGCCGTGGTCGATGTCAGAACCATAAACCATCAGCTCAAAGCTGAAGGCCTCCCTGTTAGTACGATAACTTGCCTTCCAGATATCTGTGTAGAACCAGTCTATGCCCATCGGTAGACTTGGCGTACCCGTGTCATCGGTCTCTAGGCGCCTAAAGTCAAAGTCAAATTCATGCTCTCCCGATTGAAAACCGTAACCGATACCGTAGATCCCGCGTTCATATCCGGTAGCCTGGGTCGTACCGCCCGGGGTCTCGTAATCATCTCCCTCGTCGCGGCTGCCAATTACAAACAGTCGCTGATCATTTGAACTCATGCCGAGAACAGCAGATAGGCTGTTGCCATCATCAACGCTGCTGAAGGATGCTTCAGTATCGCCGGTGAATTGCCAGTTACCGTTTGTCGAATAGTGTGGCTTCTTCCAATAAGCCGTAACTGAGCCCCCTATTCCGCCACCCGATGCGATTGATGACACGCCCTGTTCAATGACGAGCTCTTCCATGAGTCCTGCTGGTATATGGTGCAGGGGTGGTGCCATCCAGTTGGGGCCACCGCCGAGAATTAGCATGCCATCAACACGCACATTGAGGCGTGGTCCGAACATTCCACGATATTGAATTTGGCCACTAAGCGGTCCATTGTTATTAGCCGCACCGCCGGGTACCTGGGCCATAAGTTTCGCTGAATCAACGTTTGAACCGTTTCTACTAGGAGTAAATTTAGTTTCGAGAAAGTCCTGACGACCCAATACGGTAATCTCTTCGATGGCTTGTTCCACGGCATGTGCCGGATTGCCAGCCATCATCAGAAGTAACGGAAGGGACGAGAGCAATTTAGTGGCTTGCCGTGCCCAGAGACACACAACCCTTGTTGCAAAGGTATAAATTATGGTTGGTAACAATTAGTAGCCTGCTTAACGTGTCACGTCGGGAGGGTTGGAGATAATAAGTCCTAAATTTAGCTGACGCTACCGTTTTTTCTCGATAGCCAGTTGCATGATGTGACGATTGCCCCTGTTCCAATTGACGTTGATGGTAACCGCCGCTATCTTCCAGCCATCTTCGGTGCGGACCAGTTGATCATCGTAGTAGCCACCGAGCGCATAGGAATCACTTCCCATCGAAGTCAGTAGAAAATGCTCTGCCTGGATATACATGCGTAATCGAGCCTCGTCACCCTTGATCTCTACCAGCGGATTACTCATCTGGTGCTGGGTGGCATCAAGACCCTCAAACAGCATTTTACAACTGGCGATCCATTCATCGGCCGATTGGGTTGTGCCGGGAACGCCGCTGTAGCTGGAGAAGTCCATGGTGATTTCATCGAGAAAAATTGATCGGTATAGGTCCCAATCCTTGTTGTCTAGACCGTAGGCATATCGATATTTGGTTTCTATGATTTCAATGTAGTCTTTGCCTGGCTCGTTCAATGTTATCCACCTCCACCTGCTTGGCTTTTGTTTTCCCGTGTGGGCCGCTCTTTTCAAATACAGTGATTCACTTGTTAATTACAACGTGTTCTACTAACATCTTAGCACGCCATGGATCATGGCAAAGTCCATCTATCCGCTACCAGGTTTTCTTACGATATCCGTGGCAACACAGCTAGTAGCCAGTTACTGGCTGATCGAGGCACTGATTCAAATTCAATGACAAATTTTCCAGGCCAAACTACAAAGATGTCTGCCAGTAATCAAAACGATCGCTTTTTTCCCTTCTCTGAATGTATGAATTTCCGCCACATGGGTGGTTACCCTGCCGCTGAGGGACGCAGGACCCGGGCTGACCGGCTGTACCGCTCTTGCATTTTCGAACTCAATGGGCCAGCCGATATTGAGCGTTTTGAGAGGCTCAATATTACCAATATTTTTGATTTCAGAATGCCTGAGGAGAGAGACAGGCGGCCACTGAATCCGGACGTGGAGCGTCAGCCAGATATTCATGAGCTACAAATTTCCGCCGGTAATATGGGACAATACCTAACAGAACTGAAGGGCAGGAAACCAGAGTCCGGGGCAATCAAAATCCGAATGACGAAATGGTACATGGAGATGCCTGATCAGGCGATTTCAGCCTACAAGACAATGTTCCAACAACTGGAACAGAGTGATGGCGGGGGGTTGGTACTGTGCAATACTGGTAAGGACCGTTCGGGTATGGCTGCCGGGTTGATCCTGGCTGCACTCGGGGTGACAGAAGCTGTGATCAAAGATGATTTTATGCTTTCTGCCTGGGCCTATCGTGATGTGGAAACCGCAATGAAAAGGTATCTTGGCGCTCATCCCCTGGGAAGCGATACGAGCTATATGTCTGAGGTGTTTACTGTTTATCCCGAGTACATAGATGCATTCCGGGCCAGAGCTGCAGAAATGGCTGGCAGCCTTGAGCTTTTTCTTGAGGAGCATCTTGGGCTGACTGATGAATCGCGACAAAAGTTGCGACAAAAATTTACTGAATGATTCACCAGAGCTGTCTGGCCGTGTTGTTAACATGAGTTATCATGGAACCTAATGAAACCCGTTTCCTTTAAATATTTGAAACCAACAGGGCTCGAAGAAGCCACTGCCATTCTCGCTGAGTATGGTGCCGAGGCCAGAATTCTTGCTGGCGGCCAGAGCATGATGCCAATGTTGAATATGCGTATTGCCCGCCCCTCAGTACTGGTAGACATTAATGAGATTGTAGAACTTAACTATATTCGAGCCTCTGATGGCGCGGTTGCCATTGGAGCTGTAACCCGGCAGCGCCGGTTAGGTGATGATGACCTGATCGCTGCTCAGGTACCAGTACTTGCCACCGCCCTGAAATGTATGTCCCATCCACAGATCCAGAATAGAGGCACTATCGTCGGTAGTATCTGTCATGGGGATCCTGCTGCTGAATTGCCAGCGGTAGCAATTGCTCTCGGTGCTGAAGTCACCGCGCACAGCCAGGCGGGTGCGCGAACTATTCCTGTCGCCGATCTGTACCGGGGTTATTATCGTACTACCCTGGAACCCAATGAGCTCGTTAGTGAAGTCAAGTTCCCTGCCATGCCGCCTGGTTGTGGCTGGAGTGTCGTCGAGATTTCACGCCGCCATGGAGACCTTGCCCTGGCAGGTGTGGTGACCATGATAGTCCTCGACGGTAAGGAAATAGGTCAGGCGCGTCTAGCCTGTTTTGGCCTTGGAAAAGCTGCCCACAGGCTAGTCGAAGCGGAATCAATGTTGACCGGACAGCTGGCTTCCGGCGACCTGTTTCAAGAGGTGGCATCAATAGTCTCTTCATCGGTCAAGCCTATGGATGATAGCCATGCCAGCGCCGAATATCGTCGCGCACTCGCAGCTGAACTGACCCAAAGGTCATTGTCGGAGGCAATCGAACGAGCGAAACAGGGAGCGACATCATGAATGCGCCAATAGACCTTCTATCCGATACGCGGCAAGTAACAGTAACGGTCAACGGCAAACAGCAAAGTCTGGAAGTAGAAGGGCGTACGACCCTGGCAGACATGCTCAGACAAGAGTGTCGTACTCCGGGTGTTCGCGTTGGCTGTGAACACGGTGTATGTGGCTCATGCACCATTCTCTTTGATGGCGAACCCATGCGCGCCTGTCTGATGCTGGCGGTTCAGGCAGATGGCCACGAGATCAAAACAATTGAGTCGATGGCAGACGGAGACAAACTGCATGCAATCCAAGAGGCATTCAGCGAGGAACACGGCCTGCAGTGCGGTTTTTGTACTGCCGGGATTATCCTTTCGGTTTCGGAACTACTTGAACGCTGCCCCCAACCAAGTGACGAGCAGATCTACGAAGTGCTGGGTGGGCACCTGTGTCGATGTACAGGGTATCAGCAGATTCTGCAGTCTGTGCGTCTGGCCGCTGATATGCTCGTGGATAAGTAAATGAGTATTCCCGTACCTTTCAAATCCAAGTATGTGGGGCAATCCGTCAAGCGGGTTGAAGACCCTGTTCTATTGACTGGCCGGGCACCCCATATAGATGACCTGGAATTTCCCGGTATGCTGCATGTGGCATTTCTGCGCAGCCCCCATGCCCACGCCAAAATTAAAGCCATTGATATAGATGCAGCCAGTGCTTTGGCGGGCGTGGAATATGTGCTGACGGGAGACGAACTCAAGCAGGAGACGCGTCCTCTGAACGCACTTCCAGGGGTTGCACCTGGTTGGACCGGCTACGCCATGGCGGCAGACAAGGTTCGTTATGCCGGTGAGGCTTTAGCTGCCGTTGCAGCTACCAGCAGATATATAGCAGAGGATGCAGCGGAACTTATTCAGGTTGAGTATGAAATTCTTGATGCAGTGGTTGACCCGGAAGAGGCAAGTTTGCCGGAATCTGCTCTTGTCTATGAAGATAAGGAAAGTAATGTCCTGTTTCAACGCAACTATACCTATGGTGAACCAGACAGGGCGATGAAAGAGGCTGACCTTGTGGTTCGGGAAAACTATCGCTTCCCCAGGGTCAGTGGCAATCCCCTTGAGACCGTCGGTGTGATAGCGAGGTGGGACAGTATCGCTGATGAACTGACCTGCTGGACCAATACCCAGTCCCCGGGCGGCTCCATCAGAGGCTTTTTTGTTAATCCTCCAGGACGCGATCAGATCACCTCTCAACCCCACGGCGGCAGTTTTGGTACAAAAATGGGTGCCCTGGTCAAATACGAGATCACTGCGGCACTGTTATCCAGGCGTTGTGAAGGCAGGCACGTCAAGTATATCGAAGACCGCATGGAGCACCTGCTGGCAAGCAGTACCCACGCCTGGGATCGACGTTACGAGGCGGAATTTGGATTCACCAGCGACGGGCAATGCACAGTGATGAAGGTGCGATTGCTGAACGATGTTGGTTCTTCCTGTGAAAATGCTGCACCGAGCATGTGCTGGAAACCCCTTGTCATGTTGACCGGCCCCTACAAGGTGCAACATTTTGAATATGATATGACTGCAGTTGTGACTAACAAAACACCAGAGGGGGCCTATCGTGGTTATGGCGTCCCCCCCCACACTCTCGTTATAGAACGCCTGATGGATAAGGCTGCAGTAGCCCTTGGACTGGATGTGGCGGAAATTCGTCTGCACAATTTTATTCAGCCCGATGAATTCCCGTACAAGACACCCACCGGTACAGACTATGACAGCGGTAATTTCCCCGCAGTGCTTAAACTGGCACTGGAAAAGGCAAACTATGAAGAGTTGAAAGCAGAGCAGCAGCGGCGACGAGATGAAGGCGCTCTGGTTGGGCTCAGTGTTGTCTTTGGAGTTGAGCCAGGTGGAGTATGGGCCATGACGGGTCCTTTTCGAGACTGGCTTGGTGGTATGGGCGCAATCAACCCTGAATCAGCTGCAATCAGTATCAGTGCCGAGGGGACTTTCGATGTTGAGCTTTTCTATGCGCTTGAAGGCCAGGGTCAGCCTACCTTTGCCACCCAGGTAATTGCAGACTATTTTGGTGTAACCATGGAATCAGTAAGAGTTCGCCAGTCTGATGCCCGCAGTCCGGCACCTTCCATGGGTCCGGCCGGTAGTCGTCAGGCCGTAGTTCTTACTTTTGCGCTTATCGGCGCTGCTGACAAGCTTGCCGCACGGTTGATTCGAGTTGCATCAAATCTGCTGCAGACCCCTGTTGATCAGCTGGAAATTGCGGAAAGTTCAGTACAATTGAAGGGTGGCCAGGGGCCAAGCCTACCCCTTGGCCAGATTGCCGCAACCATGACATTCAGGCCAGACCTTCTGCCTGATGAAATCGAAGGAAATCCGCAGGTTACTCACACCTGGAGAGCTAGTCGCCCGGTGGATGCAGAAGGTTCTCCCTATCTTACCTACGCAAATGCATGCCATGTGGCACTGGTTGAGGTTGACCGTGCTACCGGCCAGACCAGTATCGAAAAGTATGTGATCGCGGATGATTGTGGGACCCGCCTAAACCCTGCTATGGTCGAAGGACAGGTGCAGGGCGGTGTAGCCCAGGGTATTGGTGCCACACTGTTTGAGGAATACGTTTATGACGAATATGGTCAGCCTCAATCAGTCACTTTCGCGGACTATTTGATGCCCACCATTTACGAAGTGCCTATGACCGAGAAACATGCCTTTGTAACGCCCTCCCCGCTCACGCCCCTTGGCGTCAAGGGGACAGGAGAAGGCGCCATCCATGTCACTCCAGCGGCAATATTCTGTGCCATCAATGATGCGCTGGCACCACTGGGAGTTGAACTGGAACATGCCAATGCAAAACCGGAGCGAGTCTGGCAGTTGATTCAGCAGGCGGCTAATATCGACGGCAACATCAATAAAATTGGAGAATGACCATGCAACTCAGCATGATAGTAATGAACCCGGCTTTTCTAGAAGGACATTGGGACCAACTCGATGCTTCCTCATTTGAAGCACTGTATCTGGTTGACCATCCCTATATGGAAACACCAGATCCCTGGCCGATGCTGGCATATATCGCCGGCAGGACAGATCGAATAAAACTTGGCACCCATGTTACGGCTGCACCCATGCACCACCCAACAGAACTGGCAAGTGCGGTGGCAACGGTCGATATGGTGAGTAAAGGCCGGGTTCGCATGGGCATCGGCACTGGCTACAATCATGCGGATTTTATACCCTTTGGCTTTGGTCCTCGTCCACCGATGAGCGAGCGTCTAGGGCGGCTCGATGAGATGATCAGTGCCATGAAGCAATTGTGGACTAACGATAAGGCTGAGTTTGAGGGCGACTACTTTCAACTAAAGGGCGGCGCCCTGTTACGACCCCGACCGGTTCAGGACCCTCACCCCCCCATTATTCTTGGCGTCAATATTCCTGGTCGCGCACTGGACATTGCTGTCGATCAGGCAGACGAGATTAATACCTGGCAGCTTGGCGCAGATGCCGTTGCAGATCTTGCAAAGGCGGCGAAAGAAAGGTGTATCAGTGCTGGTAGAGATCCAGCTTCCCTGCGGCTGACTTCAGATGTGCTGCTGTTGAAGGGAGGTGATGAGAAAGGTGCCCAGGAACTGGTGCAGGGCATTCGTGATGGTGCGCGCGCTGGTGGCAGGGCAGTGCAAGCGACTGACTGGGATAGCAGTGGCGTACTTTACGGTGATGCGGAACAGATGATTCAGTTGGCTCGACGGTTTGCCGATGCAGGTGTTGAGGAGCTAACGGTGACGGTCTACACAATAGAGGATATGGACTGGTTAAACACCGAAGTCATACCCGGACTATAACCAGGGAAACCACGGCAGATGGCCGTTGAAATACAGCAAAGTGTCGAGGTTCAAGCACCAATAGGTCTAGTGTGGGCGCTGCTCATGTCCCCACAGAAACTGGCCAGTTGCATGCCTGGAGCCAGCCTTACCGAGGTGATCGATGAGCGGCAGTTCAAAGGAGATGTATGCTTAAGTATTGGGGCTATAACACTGCAGTATCAGGGTACTGTCACCTATACGGAAGTTGATACCGCTCAGCACTCTGCAGTCATATCAGCGCAGGCACAGGATAAGACTGGTGGTACCGTATCGGCAACCATCTCGACAAGCCTTGAAGAAGCCTCAGAAGAAATAACAAGAGCACAAGTTGGTGCCAGCTTTAATATAACCGGCCGGCTGGTACAGGTTGGCGGTGGCATGATCGATGGTGTTTCCGAGGAGATAGTCGCCGAGTTCATAGAGAATGTCACAGCAGAGTTACATGCCCAGAGTAGTGCAGGTTTGAGATCTGGATTGGCAGCTGAGTCTGGAGCCGAGCCTGCAGAAAGGGGAAAACAGGGTTCAATCGATATTCTGGCAGTGATTTGGAAAGTGGTAGCGAACAGGTTGAAAAGATTGCTACCAGGGTCTGCTGGCGATAGGAAATGAAATGCCTGGAACCAATCAAGCTGGGCCATTTGCAAGTGAAGAACAGGTTCTCCATGGCGCCCATGGATGTGCGACTTCACACTCATGATGGCTACGCAACAGATCGATCAGTTGCGCACTACCAACGGATAGCTAAAGGGGGTGTTGGACTCATTAACCTGGAACTGCACGTTGTTCGTGCCGATGGAATGGGCCCCTATTTCATGGACCCACGAATTACCGATGATTCCTATATCCCTGGAATGAAGAAAATCGCTGATGCAATCCATGCGGAGGGTGTCGTTTGTCAGGTGGAGTTGGGGCACTTCGGCAAATTTGCTGCGGCAGAGGTGTCCAGCGCTGTATCTGCAGCCGTGCCGCCCTTGACGGCGCCTGGTAAGAACTTGCAAGAGTTGAGTGAAGAAGACATCGATGAATTGCTCGAGGCATTTGCAGTCTGTGCCAGCCGNGTCAAGCAGGCGGGATTTGACGGCGTGATGCTGCACGGTGCGCATGGCTTCCTGCCCCAGCAGTTTATGTCCCCGCATTCGAACCGGCGAACTGATCGCTGGGGTCAGGATCGTCTGCTGTTTTCCACCGAGATGATCAGGGGTGTCAGAGATGCTTGTGGAAATGAATTTCTGATCAGCTATCGTCTCAGTGGTGATGAGTATTATCAGAAACTGTACCAGGATGTCGCAGGATATACGGTGGACAATCTTGCTGAAATAATCCCCCAGCTTGTTGATGCTGGCGTAGACAGTTTTGATATTTCAGCTGGTGCATTGGATGTTCCCCGCTATTATGCCGGCCCGGACCCCAACCTTTTTCCTGCCAACGGTTATGGCGGTTACCTGCCACTGGCGGCGGCAGCAAAGAAAGTATCAAGCGTGCCCATCATCGTGACCGGCCAGATGCAGGATCCTGAATTGATCGAAAGGGCCCTTAGTGAAGGCCTTTGTGATATGGCGGGTATGGCCAGGCAGTTCCTTGCTGATCCTGACTTCCCCAGCAAAATTGCAGAGGGGCGTCCAGAAGATATCAGGCGATGCATTGGTTGTGGTTATTGTGCAGTTGGGGCAGGCGGTTTAGCTGCCATTGATAATCACAGTGTTCAGTGTGCAGTAAACCCCGAGGCAGGCTGGGTTCTTGAGGGTTACCATACCATTAGACCCGCGACGGACACGAGGAAGGTGATGGTCGTCGGTGGTGGAGCCGCTGGTATGGAAACGGCAAGAATATTGAAGCTGCGGGGTCATCAGGTGTCTCTTTATGAAAAGTCGAGTCGGTTGGGCGGCCAACTGCATGCGGCATCTGTTGCCCCGGGGAAAACTGATATTAGCCTGCTCGCTCATTACCTTGTTACCCAGTTGGAAAAACTCAAAGTTGATGTTCGGCTCAATAAAGAAGTGACCATTGATGAAATCGAAAGGGAAAAACCCGATGTACTTGTCCTTGCGGCCGGTGGGAATCAGTTTGTCCCACCCATACCGGGAGTAGACAGGGCAAACGTTGTGATGGGTGTAGATTTGTTATGCAAAGAAGCTGATATCGGATCCAGGGTAGTCATCATAGGTGGAGAAGAAGTCGGTTGCGAAGTCGCTGACTTTATTAGTGAGGACAAAGAAAAGGAGGTTACCCTGACCAGTCTGCTGCCTGGATTTTCAACCAGGGGGCATATAGCGGGCTTGCGTGCACTGATGAATCTGCATGGCAAACAGGTAGATCTTGTGCCCGGAGTCAGGCAATACGTCGAGATCAATGACGAGGGCGTCCGTATCATTGATGCCGCGGGCGCTGAGCGGCTGCTTGAGGCTAATACCATTGTTCTCACAGCTGGCTCAAGAGCCAACGATAGTTTGGCAGTGGAGATAAGGAACAAAGGGCTGGTACGCTATTCAGTATTTACTGTTGGCGATGCCAGTGAACCTCGATCAATTGTTGAAGCAATACATGAGGGTGCGATTGTTGCGCAGCACATCTGAAAGAGCATACTTGCAAGGGCATATGTTTGAGCCGATTCATGTGCAATATTGAAACAGACAGTCCGTCCAAATGAGACGGTGTGGAGGTCAATGATGGAGTCGAATTCTACCGAGAATTGGGATCGTGAGGTTGATGTGGTCGTGATTGGTTCGGGTACAGGGCAGATGGCAGCTGTTCGTTGTGCGGATGCTGGTCTGAGTGCGCTGGTTGTAGAAAAGGAAAAGACCCTGGGTGGGACTACCAGTATTTCCGGTGGTGGAATCTGGATTCCCAACAACTATCGCATGCAGGAAGAAGGCATCGAGGATTCATTGGAGGAAGCGCTTGAATATATGAAACGGGCTACCTTTGGGCAGAGCGAGACCGAACTGATGCAGGCGTATCTCGATAATTGTAATGACATGGTGTCCTACGCCCGGGAACTCGGGATCGAATGGTTCATTATTCCTATGGGTGCTTTCCCCGACTACTACGAGGCCTTTCCCGGAGCCAAAACATATGGTCGCCCAATGTTGCCCACGACAAAAGAACCCTTCGAGGGTGATGGTGCCTTTGTTGGTGGGAACCTCCTGACAAAGGCACTGGAAAAAGCGGGGCGCGAACGGGGAGTCGAGTACCTGACAGAGACACCGGCCCGTCGCCTGATTGTTGATGACCAGGGTGCAGTCACCGGATTGATGGTTGAGTCTGGTGGTCAGGAAGTCAGAATCAGGGCACGTAAAGGCGTTGTCATGGCAACGGGAGGATTTTCCCGCAATGAAAAGATGGTCAAGGCATTTCTCAGGGCGCCGATCTATTACCCTAACCCACCAGCAGGAGATACGGGTGACGGCCAGCACATGGGCATGGCCATAGGGGCTGACCTTCGCAACATGAATGAGTCATGGGGCTGGCCGGTATTCTGGGATCCTGATACCGAGAATCCTATTCCAGCTTATGCACCGGAACTGGGCAAGCCGGGCTCGATTGTCGTTAACAAAAAGGGGCAGCGGTTTTTCGATGAGGCTGGTCCCTATGCAAGAATCATCCGCTCTTTTCAGCACTTCGACACGGACACACTTGAATACAGCAATGTACCAGCCTTTGTCATCGTCGATTCCATTTATCGCATGAACTACGATCTGGCCCAGTATCAGCCAAAAATGAAACTTCCCAGATGGATCAGCCAGGCGGACACACTGGCTGACCTTGCCACTAAGCTGGGAATTGATACCGACGGCCTTGAAGAAACCGTTAGGAACTTCAACGAGTATGCGAAAGCCGGTAAGGATCCCGAGTGGCACCGGGGTGATTCAGCCTTTGATCAACAGACAGGTGGTGACTCGTCCAGAGGTCTGGCTAACTCATGCCTGAGCCCCTTAAGTGAGCCACCCTACTACGGCGTTGCCATCTGGCCCGGTGTACTTGGAACAAAGGGCGGACTGCGCATCAATCAAAAAGGCCAGGTAGTCAACGTCTGGGATGAGGTGATACCAGGTCTCTATGCGGTGGGTAACTGCAATGGCAGCGTCATGGGGGCTGGTTATCCGGGAGGGGGATCTACAATTGGTTCTGGTCTCACCTTCAGTTATATCGCAGCCAATGAGATGCGCGGTAACTAATCCTGGTGGTCCTGTCCAGTCGAAGCTGTTTTCTGATTGACCCAAGAGTGCTATCTTCCATTTTCAGTTTTGGTGGGCCAGGTCAGCACAGCTCAACCAGTAGAATGAATTCGTAAAAATAGTATTTATCAGGAGGTTTTAGGTGAGTGATCTTGTCACAGTAGACATTAACTCAAATGGTGTTGCCGATGTCAGGCTCAATCGGGTGGATAAGTACAATGCCCTGTCACCCGAGATGTTCGATGCAATAACCGAGGCGGGTGAAGCACTGCTGGATAACGCGTCTGTACGTGCAGTGGTGTTGTCCGGCAATGGTCGCGGGTTTTGTGCCGGGTTGGACTTTTCCGGGTTCCGTGGCATGGCGGGCGATCCCGATGGGGCGCCCATTGCGACCCGGCGGGAGTCTTCGGGCAGAACCCCGGGTAACCCGGCACAACAGCCAGGCATGGTCTGGAAAAAAGTACCGGTGCCTGTCATAGCCGCTATTCACGGGGTTGCCTATGGTGGTGGCTTTCAGGTCGCTATGGGGGCAGATATCCGTATTGCTGCGCCGGACTCAAGGCTTTCGGTGATGGAAGTAAAGTGGGGGCTGATTCCCGATTGCAGCATTACCCAGACATTGCGGGATCTCGTTCGTATTGATATAGCAAAAGAGCTGACCTACACGGGCCGAATTATTAGCGGAAAAGAAGCCGCGGAATTGGGAATCGTAACTCAGGTGAGCGATTCGCCGCTTGAAACAGCACTGGAAATGGCTGCCACAATTGCAGGTAAATCTCCCAGTGCGATTCGCCTCGGTAAAAAACTATTTGACGAGACATGGCACGGGAGCGAGGAAGAAGGCCTGAAGCTTGAAGAGAGTTTACAAATGCAACTCATCGGCAAGGCTAATCAGATTGAGGCGGTGCAGTCGAACTTCGAGGATCGCCCAGCAGAGTACATCGATCCTGAGTGACTTGATCTAACTGATCAATTTTCTTACGTCACAAGTGGTCCCTTTATCAACATTGTTCGGCTGGTAGAAGCCGGGTGAGTAGCGCAGATGACCATAGTTGCCGACCATGTTCAGCGGCTTGAGTTGCGATGCCATAATGGTCGCGTGACTGTTTCCGTCCTTGAACATAAATGTTTCCCAGGCGTGGTAGCTGTGTAGCTGCCTTCGTTGCATCAAGGGTGTGATTTTCACGTTGACTTCGAAACTGCCCACATCATTAAAAACTTCGATGATCTCATGATCTTCAATATTTCGTTCCCTGGCGTCCTCATCATTCATATAGACAACTGGTACACCGCGCTGCTGTTGCAGCATTAACGCGTTATCGCGCATAAAGGAATGTACAGACCAGCGAGCGTGACCACAGGTAAATTTAAATGGATGTTCACCACCCATGAGCGGTGGCGCTGCCCAGATCGGTAGTTCTTCACCAAACTCTAAAAACCAGTCATGGTCCAGGTAAAACTGAAGGCGCCCTGTCAGTGTGCGCCAGGGTGCTTTTAGCTCTGTATGGTCAGTGGCATCCGCGTGGGGTTTGCCGGATTCAAATACGAAGTTGGACGCCACACCGGGCGAATACTTGGTGCCCTGCCAGGTCCAGTTGGCCTGACCCCTCGCAAGGAATTTCTCAAATCCAATCCCACGGTACAAACCACCCTTCAATTCCACATCTTCTCGTACAAACTCCAGGGTGGGTGTGTTCTCGGGGTATCGACCGTTTTCGGTAAAGACGTCGTAGATATCAGCCAGGTTACGAGTGAGGTTCAGGTCCCTGTCCTGATACTCGCTAATTCCCATTGCCGGTGCCAGTGCCTGAATTCGTTTGCACAGTTCCGCAAAGATCCACCACTCCTGCTGTGACTCACCAGGCGGTTCAACCGCTTGTTCACCCAGCACATGGTAGGGTGAGTGTGTATCCGAGTACTTGATTGCCGATGTCTCGTAGTAACCTGCTGTCGGCAGCACATAATCTGAATGTAAGGCTGAGGAACTCATGTGGAAATCAATCGTTACGGCAAGGCGCAACTTGGGCCAGAGTTTTTCCTTGAGGATGTGATTCATTCGTGTCCTGCGCAACAGGTTCGAACCACATTCAATCAGGACGCGAGGGTCCTGCCCCGGTTTCGGCCAGATGGGCATCCAACCCTTTTGCAGGGCTTCCATAATGTACTCATGGCCGGTTTTTTCGCCGGGAACCGGAATCCAGCGGCTTGAAACTTCGCTCAACCCGCCATGCACATACAACCAGGTTGAACCGGGCACGATACGGTGCCGGCCATTTGCATACTTGCCAGGGAAACCACGACCCGGCACACCTTCGAGGACGCTGCCGGTCCAGACGCCGCCTCCGACCTTGCCTATATTGCCTGTTAAAGATGACAGCAGGTAGATGGCTCGCTGTACCAGATCACCATGATACATTTTAAGCATGCCGGCACCACACTCAACGAGTGCTGTTCCGGCTTTGGCGTAAATCCTGGCGATCAATTCAATGGTTGCCGCTCCGACGCCGGTGACTTCCGCAGCGAATACCGGTGTATTCTTGTTCAGGCTTTCCTTGAGAATTTCAAATACCGTGGTGATTTCGACGCTTGTGCCTGACGGCAGCCTGATCTGCCAGGAGCCTTCAAGTGCCGGGTCTACCTTTCCCAGTGACAAGGTCTTGTCTGTGGAACCAGGTGAGCCAGGCGGGTGAATCATCGTGTTCTGACTGAGATCCCAGATGTAAAAACTATCTTCGGCACCATCCTCAGACAGATCTGAAGCTCTCAGAAATCTGCGAGTGTCCTTTCGAACCAGAAACGGCAAGTCCGTCTGTTCCTTCAGGAATGGGGCATCGTAGAGTTTATCCCGGACAATGACATGCGCCATGGCCAATGCCAGACCATGATCGGTGCCGGGTCTTGGATTAACCCAGTAATCAGCGTGCATGTGGGTAGGGCTCTGATCCGGCGAAACGCTGATGATGGTTGCGCCATTGTATCTGGCCTCGTGAAGGTGATGCACATCGGCGATTCGGGTGACATTCTGGTTGTAGACCCAGGATATTATGCAATCAGCCAGCAGACGTGAATCCGATGAGCCAGCATGCATTTGTGTGCCGGTAGTCATCATGGCACCGATCAGGGCGTCACCGACCTCACCTGCCGGATCAAGGAGTACGGCACCAAGGGCATTGGCAAACCGGCTCTTGGCCTCCTGGCCCTGGGTCCCGAGGGGAATGCACACCCGGTCACTGCCTTCATCTCTGACAACTTCAATGATGGTTTTTGCGATATTGTGCAGCGCTTCGTCCCAGGATATTCGCTGCCAGCGTCTGGAGCCACGGGGTCCGATACGTTTCAGGGGATGCTGCAGGCGATTCTGGCTGTACATCTCATGACTGAATGCAGCGCCCTTCTGGCAGCCCTGAGGATTATCATCTGCAAGGCCTTTGTTCAGGTGCCGGTACGACGCGTTTTGTTCCTCGCGCCAGACGATGCCTTCCTTCACATACAGCTTCCATGAACAGTTGTGGGAACAATTGCAGAAGTGGGTGCTGCTGACCACGGAATCCCAGGTCCAGGCTTGTTTATAGACATCTTGCCAGGACTGGTATTCGATAGTCTGAGGTTTGCTGTAAGCCACCTTTGGGTCTCCAGCCAACATCAGGCGACTCAGTGTCAGCATGGGCCAGGATATGGCTGACATGGCGGTATTCTTGAGAAACTTTCGTCGATCTTTCTGCATATCAACTGACTCCTCAAATTGGAAGTTAACAGAGATTTCTGAAAAAGTCATAGCAGAGATCGGATTGTGGGTTTCTTTTCGGCTTTTCGTTTTGACGATAAGATGTTGAATCTTTAAATCGCGGCTGTAGGCTGTTGAACAACGGGGTTGGTATAGAGTAGGTTGCTTTACCTCCAGATTGTGACAACATCCTGGTGTACCCCTCGGTCGGATGAGAGCAGTACTTAAGGAGAGGATCACTATATGAGTCAAGAAGCGGTGCGTGGTTTTTTTGGTGCCTGGAACCGGCGCGAGATGGATGAGGCGATGCAGTTCATTGCCGATGAGTGTGTTTACGATGATTATGGATTTCCTGAACCACACAAGGGTAAAGCGTCAGTGCGGGAACTTTTCGATCGGGTCGCCCGGGAGTCGCCAAGTGTCACCTTCGAAATTGATGCGATGACGGGTGAGCACGATGTGGGTGCGCTCTGGCATATCTGCATAGATGGTGTACCAGGACCCAGGGGTGTCAGCTACTACAAGTTCGATGATGACGACAAGCTGTTATCGGCACTAGACGCAGTTGACCCGGGCCGCAGCTCTTCATGATATAACCAGGCTAACGGTTACTGAGGCTTTCGATTACTTCTTCAGCAATATCGAACCCTTTCAGTGCTGTCTCCTCGGATATGACGATGGGTGGACACATGCGTACAACATTGCTTCCGCCGGAAGTGACGAGCCCTCGTTCCAGGCAACCTTTGTAGAACTGCTGGGCAAACTCTACATTCGGCTCACGTGTCTTCTTATCTTTAACGAAGTCGATGGCAAGCAACATCCCCTTGCCGCGAGTATCCCCGACGCATTCGTATCGCTCACCAATCTGCTGCATTCGACCGAGACAGGCTTTACCAACTAGAGCAGCATGCTCCAGAAGATCCTCGTCTCTTACGGTCTCAATAACTGCCAGTGCTGCTGCACAGGATCCGGGCTGCCCACCGTGTGTGGATGATGGCTGTGTCTCCTGCAGGGCATCTTTCAATCCGTCGCGAACCGCGATAGCAGAGATAGGCAAACCATTACCCAGCATCTTGCCGAATATGACCACATCCGGGGTTACATCATAATGCTCCGAAGCGAACCATGTACCAGTTCGCACAAAGGTAGCGAACTCATCGAAGATCAACAACATGTCGTGGCGGTCAGCGACCGCTCTTAGCCGTGGAAGAAAATCATCAGGATAAACCCGGGCACCGCTGCCATTGCTGATAGGTTCTACGATGATGCCAGCAGGCTTGCCAATGCTGTTCATCATCAAGGCGCGCTCAAGATATTCCACACAGTGCATGGCACAGTCCGGATGCTGTTTACCGAATTCACAGCGATAGCAGAAGGCACCGGGGAGTGTGATGAATCCGGAAGGGCGAGGACCGCCCGCAGGATTTCCAAACGATGTGGCGATGGCGCTTGTAGTACGGCCGTGATAGTCGCCGTAAATGGAAACGAATTCGTGCCCGCCCGTTGCTGCGCGAGCAACCCGCAGTGCTGCTTCCGTGGCTTCCGTGCCGGCATTAAAGAACTGAAATACATTGAGATCAGCAGGCGTAATCGTTGCCAGTGCCTCCATCAGTGCAACACGTGTATCTGTTGGAAAGTCACGCACATTCAAAAGCCGTCCCGCCTGACGTGAAATGGCCGCTGTCACGTTCGGGTGAGCATGCCCCAGGCCTGCAACCATGTGGCCCTGGGTAAAATCTAGGTACTGGTTTCCATCCGCGTCGGTGAGGGTTACACCTTCGCCATGGGTGAAAGCAATGGGCAGCATATTGACCAGCTGGAAGTAACTGCCGTACTGGTATTGCTTGGTTTTTTCGAAAAGCTTTCTGGATTCAGGCCCGGGCAATGAACCCGAAATTGAGGGTGCTCTCGCTGCCGCAGCATTCGCCCATTTTACTGAATCAGGTATTTTCGCTTCTGCTGCAGAATTGTTCACAGGCCACCTCTATTAGGGGAATAGTTGAGGTTAAAGTGCAACTATATGTGAATGGGGATTGTGTGTCATGATTCCCTTTGCTGTTAGAGCAGGAGACTGATTGATGCAGGACCTAAAGGGACGTGTTGGTGTCGTCACGGGTGGTGGTAGCGGTATTGGCAGGGGCATTGCGCTGGCCCTGGCAAGGGAGGGAATGAATGTTGCGGTTTCGGACATTGATTATGCCGCGGCTGGTGCAGTTGCCGAAGAGGTATCGGCGCTTGGCGTGCAAAGCCTTGCAGTAGAGACAGATGTTGCACGGCCTGAATCGGTCGCTGAACTTGCGGACAGGGTTTATTCGGACCTGGGCGCGGCGCACCTGCTCTGTAACAATGCAGGTGTGGTCACTTTCAAATATGCACAGGACATGAAAGAGGCCGACTGGGACTGGGTCCTGAACGTCGATCTCTATGGTGTCGTGCATGGCGTCTTGGAGTTTTTGCCTAGAATGCTGGCATCGGGAGATCCCGGTCATATAGTCAACACGGGATCAATTGCCGGTCTCCTGCCCGCTGGTACGCCAGGAATCATTGCCTACACCGCAGCAAAGTATGGCGTAGTGGGACTGACGGAAGCCATGAAACTGGATCTTGCTGATACCCAAATAGGTGTCAGTGTCGTTTGTCCGGGTGGGGTTGAGACCCAGATTGTACAGGCCGGGCGAAATCGGCAGTCTCGCTATGGCGGAAAGGTCACCACAGAAATGATCGAGAATGCCAGTGCGCCCCAAGAAGAAAATACACCCCAGGATGAAAATAACGCGGGTGAACTAATGCAACCAGGTGAACTTGCCCTGCTCATCATTGCGGCTGTCCGCGAGAATGAACTTTATGTAGTACCTCATTCTGAGTTGCAGCCACTTGTGGAACAGCGGTTTGATCGACTATATGAGGCGATCGAGAATTTCATGCCAATTGATCCGAGGACAAGATGAAAAATCTCAAGGGAAAGAACGCGGTCGTCACAGGTGCCGGTAGCGGTATTGGCAGAGGTATCTGCCTTTCCCTCGCAAGCGAAGGAGCACGGGTGGTGGTTTCTGATGTGGATGTGGCCTCTGCAGATGCAGTTGTTTCGGAATTGACCGGGGTGGGTCATGAGGCAATTGCCGTGGCGACCGATGTATCACAAAGACACGAAGTGAAGGCGCTTGCTGAACAGGCCATCAGCAGCTTTGGGCCAGTGCACATTCTCTGCAACAATGCGGGTGTGTTCTCGATGAAGAACATCCGAGACACGACACTCGAGGACTGGAAATGGGTGATGTCGGTAAACCTCGACGGAGTTGTTAACGGGCTGACCCAGTTTCTGCCGGGTATGATTGAGCATGGGGAAGAAGCTCACATCGTTAATACCTCTTCCACGGCAGGGCTGTATGCCGGTCCGATGATCGCTTCCTACATTACATCCAAGTATGCGGTGACCGGGTTGACCGAACATCTGCGAGAAGATCTGGCACCCGTTAATATTGGTGTATCACTGCTGCTGCCGGGGAATGTGCGAACGCGGATCATGGAAGCGGGACGCAATAGGCCTGCTTCACTCGGCGGGCCTGAAGTGGCCCCTGCTGATTTTGCTGCTTCCCGTGCAGCTCGAACCGACCAGGGTCACGACCCACTCGATGTGGGGGCAATGGTGGTGCGTGCCATACAGAACAATGAACTGTACGTGGTCATGAACCCAGAGCGCAAAGAAAACATTGATGAGCGCCTGAAAGCAATTCGAGACGGTTTTGTTGTCACTGCGCGGCATCGTGACAGCCTGAATCACTGACAGTGGCAGTAGAGCGCTTCACCGCCCATTTCCCCCAGGAACTGCTGGACGATCTGGACAATCGTTTAAAACAGGCACGTTTCCCAGAGGACGTGGCTAACGAAGACTGGTCCTATGGCGTCAACGGTGCTTATCTCAAAGAACTGGTCGACTACTGGCGCGACACCTTTGAGTGGCGTGAAGTAGAAAGAAGTATTAATGCTTATGCCAATTACCGCACGGAAATCGATGGTTTCCCCATTCACTTCATACATGAGAAGGGGCGGGGGCCAAACGCTGTACCACTGATTCTATCCCACGGCTGGCCCTGGTGTTTCTGGGATTTTAACGAGCTTATCGGACCGCTCACGGACCCGGTATCCCATGGTGGCAGCGAGCAGGATGCCTTCGATGTGATTTTACCTTCCCTGCCAGGGTTCGGTTTCTCCACTCCCTTGAGGAAGACGGGGATGAATCCCTGGAGAACGGCTGACCTGTGGGCAGAGCTAATGACCGAGCTGGGCTATGACAATTTTTTTGCCCATGGTGGTGACTGGGGTAATGTCGTTACCGGGCAGCTGGGTCACAAGTACGCGGATCGAGTAACCGCCATTCATCTGACTGGGGCCATACCAATACCGGTACTTGCCGATAACGACATGACAGCACTGCTTGGAAAACTTGAAACCACGCCTGAACAGGAGCGTAAGAACCCAGATTTGGTATCTCCGGGAATTCTGCGACCCCGTCCCCTTAGTGCGCACGTTTCCGTCAATGTCAATGAACCACAAACAGTTGCCTATGCCTTGAACGATTCACCTGTTGGACTGTTGGCCTGGTTGCTGCAACGCCGCTACTGGTGGTCAGACAACGACCGCGGCCCGGCTGCGGTGGAGCAGGCATTTTCCCGTGAGCATTTACTTACCCTGGTGATGCTCTACTGGGGAACCGAGTCGATTGCCTCATCGGCTCGATACTATGCAGAACAGGTTCGTCACCCCTGGGTTGCATCAAATTCTGACTTGCCGGTTGTGACAGCGCCAACGGGTATTACATTTCTTGATCATGACATGACCTCCCAGGCGCGAGGCTGGACGGAGGAATACTACAACCTGGTTTTCACCAGAGCACGCTCCCGGGGTGGCCACTTTGCAGCCGCGGAAGTGCCGATGGATATAGTCAATGACATACGTGACATGTTCAGAGCCTATCGATAGACAGGTGAGCGCATAGCCGGGCTCTTTCGGCAGCCTGCTAGAAAGGCAGCCCGGAGAATGGACCCCGATAGAGAACTTCCTCGCGTTTCATCTGGCGTCTGAGGTAGGCCACCAGTTTAGAATGCATTTCATCCTTCTCTTCATCCGGCCAATCCGCGGTTCTCTCGTGAACAGCGGTCACACATGTTTCGATCGACTGACGATAAGCCAGGTTTTCTGCTTCGAGGGACTTGATGGCAGGATAGGCGGCCGGTTCTCGCCACTGGTGTGCCAAGGATGAATCTATGGTTCCCAGAATTTCCGGCCAGCGATCCAGCCTGGATAGAGTTGCCCTGATTTCATTGAGTAAATGCCGTTGATCCGCGATGTCCTGCCAAAGGATTTCTCCCTCCTCCTCCGCTCGGATGGACAGGTGAGCGAGGAGCCCCTTGATACTGCGCAGGTAGCTTGAGGCCCATTTGTCTGTAATTACCTGGGAGACGCGATTGTCCAGCACCCAGGATATGCCATCAATGATTTCCCGTGTCGTTGGTCTCATTTGCTGTCCTGCTTGCTGTGGTAGGGACCGGTGCGAAGTCTGGTTGCAATCTGCTCTGCCTCGAAGACATCCTTGCAATTGATAACTGCACTTAATATCCGTTCCATGTTCTTAGCAGTGCCAAGTCCCATGCCGGCAATCACCGGGCGTCTGTCGATACCTGTTAGAAAAGCATTCATGGTCGAATTCAGGCACACAACCGCTTTAAAAGTGATCCAGATATGACAGAAGGCCAGCATTTCACGAGAAAGGGAGAAGCCTGCTGCCTGTTCATAGTGCTGCAGTACCTGTTCCCGGTTCCAGAGACCGAGCATTCCCTGGGAGAAAGCCCAATCAAGGCAGGGTTCCCCCAGCGTCGCCAGTTCCCAGTCACTCATGGCAACGATGCGATTATCCTTCCAGATTTCCTCGCCTACCCCGTTGTTGCCCTTGATCAGTGATATCTGTCCGGAAGTTTCCGGCATTAGATCCTGCAGCCAAAAGAGGGCTTCGGTAATGACAGGAAAAGGATCGGTGCGAAGTGCAATCCATTTGCCCTTCCATATCTCAAACTCTGAGCGCATGGCATCGGCGGGGCTCGCTGGAACCGGAAAAACCTCTGCAAAGCCGTACTGATTCCAGTCAAGTGTGTGCACAAGGGCCAGTGCTTCAGCGTGAGTTTTACAGATTTTCTCCCGCAGGGCGTTACCTGCCGGTCCTGGCTCATGGAGTCCCTCGACTTCTGTGGTGCCCTCGACCATGTCCCGCACCATGTGCGACCGGCCCTCAGCAAATTCTATGTCTTCATTGAACCAGAGTGGTTTCGCTACTGGGACAGGTGAGGAATAAAGACGCTGATAGACTTCCCACTCGACTTTCAGAGGAACAGGGACGCCACCCCCGCTCGGTGGGTCGACACGAAGTACCAGCCCACGCGGTGTGGCCTTCTGCCCTATTTCGGCCTCGATGAGCCAGGTTTCACGTGACATGCCGGGAAAGGTCTGCCGGCACGACAAGACTTTAATCTGACTATCAAGATTCTCGGCGAGATATTTCTGAACCGTGTCTATATCCAACTGTTCCCCCTTGCTGGTGGCCAGGTTGAGTCAATTCTGGATCATGGTAATGTCAGCAACGGGCTCAAACAAGCTTCAAAGAGAGCTCAACAAAGAGAGCCCAACAAAGAAAGCAACAAACAAAGGATGCAGAGCATGGCCAGAACTACTTTCCTTTTTTACACCAACTGCAGCGATCCTGATCGTGAACAGGAATTGAGCGACTGGTATGACCAGGTCCACATTCCAGACGTGGTCTCGATCCCGTCTTTTACCTCATGCACCCGGTACCGGCTTACGGGAAGACAGTTTGGTCCAGCGGAAGGGTCCCTTGAGGTGAAGGCGACTTATCTGAGCATTGTTGAATGTGACCTAGGTGCTGATGAGGCAGCGGAGAACCTGGCCAGCGCCGCCGAGGATTGGCAGGAGCGTGGTCGAATGAGTAATCTGTTTCGCGTGGTAGCTTCGGAAATTATCGCTGAGGAAAACAGGTCTCACGCATGACACTACTCTTGTCGTCTGGAATCCTCGGTTGTGAAGGGACAAAGGAACTTGTCACCTCATCCTGCTTCTGATAACTTAGTGTGCACTAACTAATATAGAATTTCAGATCATGAGTGAATTACTGGTTAAGAGCTGGGTAGAGGACGATATAGCAGTGATTCAGCTTGATCGTCCTAAAGCAAATGCCATCACCTACGAAGTCGCGTGCCAGTTGGAGACGTGCCTTGAGGAGATATTTTCAAGTCAGGCGAAGGCCATAGTGGCGACCGGTAATGGAAACTTCTTTTCCGGAGGGCTTGATCTGAGGGAGGTGCCAGAATATTCGGCGAAAGAGCAGCATGACTTTCTTCAGGTGATCAATAGAGTCATCACAAGGCTCTACTGCTGTGCAGTACCTCTGATTGGCGCGGTCAATGGGCACGCCATAGCTGCAGGTTTCATTTTTGCACTAACAGCAGATTATCGTATTGGGCCTGAAACTGATGCACTCTTTGGCCTCACGGAGGCAAGAGTCGGTATTCCCTTTCCTGCCGCTGCCATGGAAATTCTCAAAGCTGAACTTTCGCCCTCCGACGTTCGTTACTCTACCTTGTCCGCACTCAATTATGGACCCGCCGATGCCTTAAGAAGAGGCGTGTTTGATGAACTTGCGGCAAACGCTGATGTCCTGGCCCGGGGTCTGGAAGTCGCAAGGGATCATGCCAGCATGCCGGCCGATGCTTATTGTCGCATCAAAACACAGGTTCGAGGGGAAGCCATGGAAAAACTGCATCGCCTTAATCAGGAAGAATCCGACCCAATGCTTGATGCCTGGATCAGCCCCGATGCCTCATCTGCTTCGAGTGCGGTACTTGATGGTCACTAGGAGACTCCGTGCGCCTGAAAGGCGCAAACAAATCTTAAAATGTGCAACGCAGGTATTTGCCCGATCAAATTTCAGGTCAGCAACCACCAAGCAGATTGCAGTGGAACTTGGAATTTCAGAAGCAGCTATTTTTAATCACTTCCCAACCAAGAGGGACATTTTCCTTGCCATCCTGGATCACGTGAATGCACAGATTCTGTTGAGATGGGAAGAACAGATCGCGGCGAGTGAAGATGCGGCAACCAAGCTCCGCGAGATTGGGATCGGCTATTTCCGGTCGATGAAGGAACACCCC
Organism: Gammaproteobacteria bacterium; assembly: GCA_002726655.1. GTDB lineage: Bacteria > Pseudomonadota > Gammaproteobacteria > Pseudomonadales > Azotimanducaceae. The sequence goes on along the minus strand of PBRP01000066.1, from coordinate 14,897 downwards.
GATGAGCTGAAGGTTCAGTTTCAAGCGGTTGCGGAGATCGATGACCCAGCCATTGCGTCACGGCTTAAGGAACATCACCAGTGTTACCTTGATTCGGTAGAGAGACTAATTTTACAGGGGATAAAGGTTGGTGAGTTTCCACCGGAAACGCAGGCACTTTCGATCGCCTATATCTTTGATTCCCTGGGGGTCTTCTCTAACCTGATGAACCTCTTGGATGTGGAACAGTTTGATGTCCCTGAAGCCAACCGAATTATGGACCACCTGCTGTCACCCCTGATCCAGTAGAGGTTATTCCTGATCACTTTCAAGATAAGCGCCTGGTCTTTGCTTCCTATTCAGATTCCGCCTGATCCGCCGGCGGTTTGCTCAATACTTTTTACCCGAAAACATGGCTGATACCAGGTTACTGCCCGTGCGCAATTCCGACATCGAGCCGATGTAAGTTAGTATTCTAGGCGGGTGTGGAATAGGCTTGCCTAAATCAGGCATATGGGTGAAGTCTTCACAAACAATGAGCGTGACGGGCGGGGACTAACAATATGAAACGGATGCAAACAGCATACATTGCGGGTGGCGGCCTGGTTGAACGGAGATCATTGTTGCTTGGCGGTATTTCTTTTCTCGCTGCAAGCTCGATCAATCAGGCTGTGTCAGCCAGCGAAGGTAATAAAATAATTGGTGATGACTTTCCTGCCTGGTCCAGGACCCTGGGCGGTGGTGATAGCGCCTATGGCCAACCCTCCCGGTATGAACATAAGGTCGGTCGCAAACTGCAACTCCCCGCTGCCCCGGAAAATTCCGGAACAACCGGTTGGTTGACACCTGTGCAGGATATGCGGGGTAGCATTACGCCTAATGGACTTCATTTTGGCAGTCACCATTTTGGCGTTCCGGATATTGATCCTGAAAAGCATGAGCTGCTGATTCATGGGATGGTGGATCGACCACTAAAGTTCAGTGTCGAGAATCTACTGCGTTATTCGATGATCTCCAGTATCAGGTTCCTGGAATGCTCCGGTAATACTGCAATAAATGGCCTGGCACCTTTTTCCGGCGACGAATCCTGTCAGGACCTGTATGGATTAGTGTCCTGTGCCCAATGGGTGGGCATCAGGGTTGCAGACCTATTGGGTGAGGCTGGCCTGAAAAACGGATCAGCGTGGGTCATTGCTGAAGGTGCTGACAGCGGTTCACATTCCAGGAGTATTCCCCTGGCGAAATTAATGGACGATAGCATTATCGCCTTCTACCAGAACGGTGAGCGGCTTAGGGCGGAGCAGGGCTACCCCATGAGGCTGCTATTGCCTGGGTGGGAAGGAAATACGAATGTGAAGTACCTTCATCGTTTAGAAGTAACTGACAGGCCGGCATACACGGGTCACGAATCCGGGCTGTACGCCGAACACCTGACTAACGATAAAATGGAGGGGTTTTCATTTACCATGGATGTCAAGTCTGTCATAACGCATCCATCTGCAGGCCAGTTATTGGAAGAAAAAGGGTTTATGAAATTTCTGGTCTGGCATGGTCAGGTTACGGCAAGATATCGAAAGTGGAAGTTTCGGCAGATGAAGGAAAAACCTGGGCGCTTGCGCAACTGCATTTTCCCGTTAGTGACAAAGCACTTACCTATTTTTCCATTCCCTGGCAATGGGATGGAAAATCCACAGTCATCTTAAGCAGGGCCACTGATGAACATGGCAGGATCCAGCCGGAGCGCAAGGTATGGAAGCAAAAGTATGCGAGCCCCACTTTTAACCACTATAACGCGATTCAAACTTGGCGGATTGGTGGCGATGGGAAGGTGACTAATGTATTTGTTTAGACTGCAGAGACGGAGCCTGCTGATGGCCGGTCTTATGGTTTCTTTCACGATTCATGCTGAACAGTTTCCTGTTAACCTGGGAACACTGCTCACGGAAGAAGAAATCACGCGTGCAAATATCACCATCTATCCGGATGGACAAAATTTACCCAACGGGCAGGGTTCAGTCCTTGAGGGCAGAAAACTCTATAACGATCAATGCGCATTCTGCCATGGTGAAAGTGGCACTGAAGGGCCTGCCCATCGTTTGGCTGGTTCTATAGGGCTATTCAGTATCTGGGACCCGCTTCGCATCAAAAGAATCATGGAGGTAAACGGTCTGCTTGTTATGTCGACTGGGCAACAATGGCCCTATGCGACCACTATCTTTGACTTTGTGAGGAGAGCGATGCCTCATCCAACTGCTAAGAGCTTGAGCAACAACCAGGTGTATGCGATTACGGGTTACATTCTCTACCTAAATGATCTCGTTGGTGAACAGGATTTGATTGACAAGAACAATTTGCCGCAAATTGAAATGCCGGCATTCAAACGGTTTGTGCATGCCCAATGAAATGGCAATTCATGTGAATACATACTCTAGGTTAAGGAACAATTAATGCGAGCAGAAGTTGCAATCGTTGGATGCGGGCGTACACCTTACAGCCGGGCTAAACCGGGTGAACCTGCATACACGGTTGATGAATACATTGCCTGGGCGGCTGAACTGGCGCTTCAGGAAGCAGGTATGTCCAAGGATGATTTCGATGAACAGGGGCTGGGTGTTGCCCATGCCGAGGCGGCCCATACGGTCAACTGGTCCGCTGCCACTGCTGAGAACCTGGGTTTCAGTCCTCAGATAGTGCTGCGCGCTGATCAGGGGGGAGCGTCTGCTGCTGCTATGCTTGTGCGTGCTGCTGCGATGATCAGTGCCGGTGTTCTTGACCGGGTCCTGGTAGTTGGAGCGGATACACCTTTGAGCATTCCATCAGTTGCGCCGGGTCTTCCCCTGTCACCGGAGCGTACCCGAGGGATCTACTGGGATTTTCAGGGACCGTTTGGAGTCATGGGTGCCAGCGCACAATTTGCCCTGGTACTTCAGCGTTACATGCATCAATTTGACGTCACTCCGGAACAACTGGGCAAGATAGCTGTCACCTGCCGCTACCATGCGTCACTTCACCCGGGTGCTATTTACCGCAAGCCATTTACTATTGATGACTATCTTGAGTCGCGACTGCTATCTGATCCTATTCGACTGTTTGATTGTGTACCCATCGTCAACGGTGGTCTGGCCTATATTGTGACGTCAGCAGAGACGGCGCGAGCGATAACCGATCGACCTGTGTACCTGCTTGGGTTTGGGGAGGCGAACAATTATTACCATGGTTCGCGTTCCCTGCCGGACATTACTACCACAGGCTTTGCCCGGGCTGCGCCCGCGGCGATGACCATGGCTGGCGTGCAGCATCAGGACATTGATTTTCTGCAGCCCTATGATGATTACCCTTTCATTTCAATGATGACTATCGAGGACCATGGCTTTTGTGGAAAGGGTTCAGGAAGCCGGTTTGTAGAGGAGCATGATTTGCGTTTCGACGGTGACTTTCCCTTATCGACCGATGGAGGACAGCTTTCCGGGGGACAACCAGGTGGAGCCATTGGAGGATTTATGCCATTGGTGGAGGCGGTTTCACAACTTCGCGATGAGGCGGGAGACCGGCAGGTAACAAATGCGAACATAGGCGCTGCATGTGGCTTCGGTGGTATCCCCTATGGCCGTCCCGGACGAAGTTGCGTGTCCCTGATTTTTGGAAAGGAGGGTTAGCCCAATGAGCGAACCTACATTGAACAAGCCAATACCAGAAATCACTGATATGACACGACCATTCTGGGAAGCCGCCAAACGTCAGCAACTGTTGCTACAAAAATGTCAGCATTGCAACACATTCAATTTTCTTCCAAAACCCTGGTGTATTGAGTGCGGCAGCAGGGAGCTCGTCTGGACTGAGGCTAAACCCTTTGGCACTGTTTACTCCTTCACTGTTTCCCGCTCCGTGGCGATGAATTTTCCAGGCTGGAAGGATGATCTTCCGGTAATCATGTGCCTGATTGATCTGGATGATGGTGCGCGTATGTATGCTCAGGTTACTGGTTGTAGTACCGAAGAAGTAAGTATCGGTATGCGCGTGAAGGTCTATTTTGAAGACATCAGTGACGCGCTGGCCATACCAAAATTTTCACCCGTCTAGATGACCCAGTGAAATCGCCAGCGCAAACTGACTGCCATAGTAAAGGGGTAGCCCCACCAGAGGGTTGATGAAGGAACGGGTTACAAACTGTTCCCTGACAACAAAAATATCAGAAACGAAAAAGCCGATGGCACCGCCAAGCAGCAGCAGTCGACCGGTTGGTATCAGCTGTTCATTGGACGCCACAGTGAAAGCTGCGAGCACCATTAATGAAATAACGATCATGTAGGACAGAACGGGTACTCTCATTCCGTCAATATGGCGCCATAACTAGGTCAGGACTGCAGCATTTACCAGTAGTATTCCCCCTGCGGCAATGCCATGGAATAGGTTTGGTGAGGCGATTTGATAAAAAGCCGCGACATATAACAGGTGGCCAGTAAGAAACGATATTAGGCCAGCCATGAACATTTTTTTGTTGTCAGGGATCAGGCATACATCGCCGGCAAAACACAGAACCAGACCAGAAACCATAAACAGGTGAAATTCTGTCCATACGGTTGTTTGCGTAAACGCGACGAGAATGAACATCAAAGACAGGGTTGGTTTCGTGCACCATTCGCCCATTCTCGAGTTGCCGTATTTGACAACCAGCAGCGCAAGCAGCAGGAGAATGGATATTGAATAGATGGTAATAAGGATCATGCCTACCCGACTTCCGGAAGTAGGAACAGATTATAGCTGTTCATTGGCTCACGAGACCCTGGAGGCTCTAATCTGCCTTTTTTCTTGCTGCCTGTCTGTATTCACAGGTGACACACCGTCGCATACCTTCACGCATGCTATTGTTCTCGGCCTGGAGTTTTTGCCGTTCCGCTTGCAGCTGTTCGATTTCTTTCCGCTGAACTGAAAGAAGCTTTCCCTGTGAGAAGAAATCACGAAACCTGATCATGGCGAACTGGTCAGGGTTTCCAGCTCATACGAATGGTGCAGGATGTCTCTGGCAGGTGTGGTTCAAAATCCATGTGGAGTCCACCCCCCTCTCCGTTGAACATTGCCTCAAAGGGACCCTTGCATACCATTTGGCATCCTTCAGCTGGCAGCTGTTCGGGATTAGGCAGACTTTCAGCTTTAGCACAGGTATGCCAGGCACAGTCGGGCACATACATTGTCATCTTGCCGTTACTCTTATCGGTTTCGATTATCTCAGCCGGGCCGGTGAGGAATCCTGCAGGATTAAACATATCGAACATCAGCTTCTCCCAACGGCTTGGTTCAGCCCCCGGAGGAGAGGTTTCCCCCTTGTTCTTGTCTGACATTGACTTCATCATTTCGATAAAATCAGCAGACGTCTCTTCTGAGGTAGAGACACAGGTGCCAATAATGATCTCCTCATACTGCTCCTGGGAGTAGAACTTCCGTAACTCCAGGAGCGCCCACTCTACTTCTCGAACGAGATTGCCGTAGCGCTTGCGCCATTTCTCTCTTGGTGAATTTGTCCAGTGAACCACTTCTCGGCGTGATCGAATTTCCTTGTATGCAGGATCAATTTTATCCTTATCGCCGGAGAGCCTTAGAATTGGCAGCAGGCTGTGAGTGACTATCGGCATAGCCTTTTTGACCAGCATGGAATTTGACATCCACATATCGATCCATGCCTGTGGGCCCCATTCATATATAAATCCGCTTTTTCTGGGTGCCTTGCTCACCGTCTGGGAAAGCTCATCAATAGCCATTTCATGATCATTCATCGTTGTTTGACCTGCTTTAAGTGCCTTGTGGATGCAGTCAGAATAGACGCTTAACCGGCTGCAAATCAACACTAATGTGGTCTCGGCCAGGGTCATATGTAGCAGGCTGGATTTTATCTACATTCTCTCAAAGTGCTAGACTAAGTTGGTGAGCATCAACCTGGCAATTCTAGCCACGGGAGACGAGGGCAATGACTGCAACCATTGACGAGTTTGGAACGGGCTGGCAAAAGTGGAACCCACAAGCCTGGGTGGACTTTCTTACGGTCAAGATCATGCTGATGAAGGTAGGAGATGTTATTCCAAAAACGTATATGCCTATCCTTCGTCTCGTTTCTGAAGATGCAAACAAAGCAGATGAGGGGTATTGCCAGCTGCTTTCCGCCCGCGAGCCGGTTTACTTCTTTGACTCCCCTCGTGACAAGTGGCGAAAACTGTATGGCTCTTACGTTAGGGAGCTGGATTGGGTATTTGGAGAATTGAGTAATCATTTTCCGCACGAACAGTATCAGGAGCTGGTAATCGATATTCTGGCCAGGTCAATTCGAGATGGCATGGGCTCCCTGTTGCCCAGCGCTGAAAAAATGACACGAAAAAAGGATATGCGCATCAATGAGGAGTCTTCGAAGAGAAAGAACCTTACAGGCAAGTTTGTGGAAAAGCTCGCCTCTTTTCTGTCCAGGCATATTAGCCCGGTAAACGGCATTGTTGGTCCTGTGGAACAAAAGTCGATCCCAGGGGGCATGGAAATTTACATTCCTCACTGCTGGATGCATGCAGCTCCCTGTGATGGTCGTACCCAGGATCGAGCCTGTGTTGAAGGCTGCAAGGGCGCTTTTGAGGCGATCTTCACTGATGAGACGCCCGTGGCGATGTACTTCGAGCCTCACCTGCCTGAGTTTTCCTGCACCCCGACCGTAAAAGCCAGCTAGGGCTGACTTTTAAGACCCTCTTGGGGAAAAGCTAAGCGCGATTTGAAACCTGCGTGTCCCCGGCTTGAGTATCAATTAGCTGATGCCCAGTCTGGCAGATCAGATTCCTGAAGGATGTCATCAGCCCTGCCCTATTGGCGAATGCGATATCGTCTGGAGCTTTCGGGCCGTCGCAAACATAGCTCAACTTGAGGTTGTGACGGATTATACTGGATAAAAAGGGTCCGAATGTGGAAGCCTCATCTATCTTGGTAACGATCGCACCCTGTAGCGGTACTCGCCGTAGTGAGGTAATCACTTCTTCGCTTTGAACCAGTTCAGGAGTTGCGGAAACGACCAGGTAGTAGGCGATCCCTTCGTTGATATCAGAAGATGCCTGCATGTCCTCAGCGAGTCGGATTCCCCGCTGGTTAGTTCCTACGGTGTCGATAAGAACAAGCTCGTAGTCCTGAAACTCCTGGATCTTCTGTGTCAGTGAATCAGCGTCTGTTGCCCTGGCAAGTGGAATATTGTGCTCTTCTGCGAAATTGATAAGGAGTTCAGCGCCACCAACGGGAACCGTATCTGTTGAGATAAGGGCGACCTTGCCTGGTCCATGGCGTAATGAGTATTGCCCTGCCAGTTTTGCGGCCGATGTCGTTTTCCCGACGCCAGCAGAACCAACCAAATAGACGATACCACCGTTACTAATAATTTCATCGTTTGCAATATGGAGTAGTGATCCAAGCACCTGGAGGAGTGGTCGCCAGTCTGGAACTTCCGTGATCGTCTTTGGTATTCGCTTGTTGAAAGAGCGCATTACGTCAGCCGAAAGCCCAAGAGCAGAAATCTTCTTTTCCGTATCCTTCAAAGGATTTAGCGTTTTACTTTCTTCATTGCTGAGAAAATCTGATTCGTTGTCTTCCTTCTCCCGTGTATCAGACAGTATTTTTGTGAGGGATAACAGCGATGTAGGGAGCTTCTTCTCCACTTCCTCAACTGCTGGAGCTGGGTCGCTGGACCTGACTTCCTGTTGCATTCTAAGGTCATGTAAGAGGGACAGCTCTTCTCTGAGAGATGCCTGCAGCTCTCCGTTTTCTGCTTGCATCTTCTCTCCGTAAGCCCTGAGCTCTGCGACCTGTTGCTCCAGCGATTGCTGTAGCTCCTGGTGTTCCCGCCGCATATGCAACCTGGCTGCCTTCTCTTGAGCGTCATTCTCTTGTCGCGAATATCGTTGTTGTTCCGTGAAAGTACTTAGGTTTGAGAGCTGCTGTTGAAGTGATTGCTGTAGTTCGCTATTTTCCTGCTGTATCTTTGATCTGGCTGCCTTCTCTTTGGCGTCTATCTCTCGTCGCGAATCTCGTTGTTGTTCCGTGAAAGTACTTAGGCTTGAGAGTTGTTGCTGAAGTGATTGCTGTAGTTCGCTATTTTCCTGCTGTATCTTCAGCCTGGCTGCATTATCATCTATATTGATCTGATCGCGTGCATCTCTCTGCCGGCCAAGCTGTACCAATTCAGATCGGAGGGATCTATGCATTTTGGTCAGTTCTGTTTGCAATTCGGTAGTTGCTGAATCCTTCAACCGATCGCTTGCTTCCTGTTCAGATCGATATTCATTGAAGCTGTTTAATTCATTTTCCAAGTTCTCTTGCAACTCACCGAGGCGGGATTGCAAGTGAATCGTTCGTGGGTCAGACTCAGCATCCAGAGTTTCGCGGCGGTCTCGATACTCAGTTAACTGGGCGAGTTCATCGGTAAGAGACATCTGTAGGTCAACCACATTTTCCTGAAGTTGAACCAGGCCATTTTGCAATGATTTAGTCACGGGGTCAGAGGCTGCATCGAATTGTTCCCGGTACTGACGGTATTCGCCCATATATTCAATTTCGCTGGCGAAGGTAGATCGCAACTCTCGTAAACTTTGCAGAAGCTCTTTTGTCGCCGGATCACTCTCAGCATGGAATTCCTGCAGCTGAGTCCGGTGGTCGTGCATGATTTCCAGTTCATCATTGAGAGATCGCTGGAACTGATCAAGGTTTTTGTGCAGTTCTCGGGTCAGTGGTTCTGTTTCCGCATCAAATGATTTTCTCTCAGCACGGTTGTCCGCGAGTTGTGAAAGCTCGATTTTGAGTGCGCTTTGAAGATCACTCAACTCACTTTGTAGTGCATTGGTGATAGGGTCTGACTCTTCATCAACCAGTGCGCGTTTCTCCCGATAATCCGACAATTCGGACATCTCATGTTTGAGGGATTTTTGCAGGGCGTTGAGTTGGTCGTGGAGGCGCTCGGTTTTGGGGTTGGGGAGTGCATCCTCCTGTTCACGATCTTTTCGGTATTGCTCCAGTTGTTCCAGCTCCCTTCGGAGTGACTTGCGCAGAATGAATAGCTCGCCTTGTAGATCTTCAGGAAGAAGGTCTACTCCCGATTCGATTTCGCCAATCGCTTTTCTATATTCTGTAAGGTATTCAAGTTCTTTTGCCAGCGAAGTCTGCAGGTCTCTGATTTCAGACGCTGCTACTTCCTCATCCGGAGGACGCACTTGCGTGTCAGTGGCAGCTTCGCCAGCGACGCAGGTCTCTTCAGCGGCGCAGACTGTTTTTTCAGTACTGATTTCTTCATCAGCACTCAGCGCTGATGATTCTGACGAGGAGTCTTGGGTTCCACCGTTCACCCAGGGCTGATCGGGCCCTGTAGAAGCGACGATCTCGAACCGGCCATTGGATTCGAACATATCAAGAACGAACATGTCCGCTCCCATGGCCAGTCGGGCTTCTTCGAGACCCTGCTTCTTGTCCTCGGCATAAAATCGGCGAATTTCCACTTGCAATACTCACTTATTAAGGCGTGTTAGTTACCTGGAGCAAGATTCGTTCCAATATGTGCAGAGCTCCATGAAATGCCGCAATGGCACGCCAGAGCTGAGTTTTAGGAATGCATCTGTGTATTTGTAATATTTTCCCTTCGTCAGATAATTGACGTGGATATGGCGCCTGGACCTGGGCCGTGGATTTTATCGTGGATTTTAGAGACAATACTGCCCCGCAGATTCACGCATGAATAACCAGTCATCAGAGAATCAAGTGCCGTGAATACACAGTTTCTAGGCAGGCCCTTATCAGGCCCTTTCACTATTCCCTCTGGAATCGTGTCGACGGCAGTGCCCGTGATCCAGTACATTTTTGACCAGATTCCTGAAATAGGTGTGGTGACGACCAAGAGTATCGGGCCAGTGCCGAGGCAGGGTAACCTGGAGCCCATAATGAGCCAGTATGCTCCCGGTTGCTATGTGAACGCCGTTGGGCTTACTAATCCCGGCGCCCAGAAATCTGCTGAGTTGCTCGCCACCCTGCAGGTACCTTCAGGCAGGTTTCTGCTGACCTCAATCTTCGGTGGCAGTGTCGAAGAATTTGTGGAAGTTGCAAAGCTGCTGGCAGATTGTTCCGATGGTCTGGAACTCAATCTGTCCTGCCCGCACGCCAGTGGCCTTGGCATGGCCATGGGACAGGATCCCGTTCTGGTTAGGGAGATTACTGCTGCTGTCAAAAATGCCGTCAGCATACCGGTCATTCCAAAACTGTCACCCAATGTGCCGAATCTTGGAGAGATCGCATTGGCGGCTGCCCAAGGTGGTGCCGATGCAATCTGCGCCATCAATACGGTAGGTCCCGGTTATCACAGCTCACATGCCCACCCGGTCCTTAGCAATACCTATGGTGGCATTTCCGGGAAGGGGATATTGCCCATTGGACTCAAGTGTGTAAAAGAGATTGCTGAAGTTGTTGATCTGCCAATTATAGGCTGTGGCGGCATTAGCAGCGCGGACGACGTGCGAGCATACAGAGATTCCGGTGCTTCAATTTTTGGTGTGGGGTCAGCGCTTACGGGGCTGACAAGCGAGCAGATGAAAGGCTATTTTGCTGCCCTTGGAAGCGATCTTAGTGGTGATCAAAACGATGCCCAATCCTATATCCGATACGACGTGGATATGTCGTTTACTCCCTATAACCTGGTTGAAAATGACCCGGTCAGTGATGACATATCCATGCTGACATTTGACATGGACATTGATATCCGTGCTGGTGAATTCGTTTTCCTCTGGATTCCCGGACTTGGGGAGAAGCCATTTTCAGTTCTGAGTAATGACCCGATGAAACTCGTGGTCATCAATGTTGGTCGCTTCACCAGTGAACTGGTGAAACTTGAACCTGGCGCTACCATCTATGTGAGAGGACCATATGGCATTCCCGTTAAGCCCCCTCATGGAAGCAGGGCCATAGCGGTGAGCGGTGGCACCGGATTGGCCGCGGTTTACCAGATTGCCCGCGACTATGACAAGGTAGAAATCCTCATGGGGGCTCGCAGCAAAGATCGATTGTATTTTCAGGATGAATGTGAAGCTTGCTGCGAAGTGTCAGTTGCAACTGACGATGGCAGTGAGGGGTATCATGGGGTCGTAACTGAATTGCTGCGGGAAAAACTCGAAGCTATGACCGAGGATGAGCGCGCTGCTACGGTATTTTACAACTGTGGCCCGAAAGCTATGGTCGATGTGGCGGTTTCGGTGCAGCTGCAATTCTGCAGCTCACAACAGATTTACAGCGCAATCGACTATGTCACCAAGTGCGGTGTCGGCATTTGCGGCGCCTGCCATGCGCCGGATGGCAGACGGCTTTGTGTAGATGGTCCTTTCCTTCAGGCACCGGACACTCCTCGCCTGACCGGTTAGGCCTAAAACCTTAAATACTCTCCGCGGCTTACTTGCTTTCTGATTTAGGTAAGCTGAAAGTAAGAACCGTGAAACCCACAAGTCCTGCCGCCAGTGAACCAACTATAATTCCGAGGCGATCATTAAAAAGTAAATCAACCCCTGTCTGCTCGAAAGCAAGTGAACCAATGAACAGGCTCATGGTAAATCCGATGCCACACAATGCCGAAGTCCCGTACAAGGTTGCCCAGGACATCCCAGAGGGAAGGCGCGTCAGCCTGAGCCTGATAGCGAGCCAGCAGGTTCCGAATACACCAGCCTGTTTTCCAACAAACAGTCCAAGTGCAATTCCTACTGGGACATTGTGGAGTGCTTGCTCCAGATTCACATTTGTCAGGTTCACCCCGGCGTTGGCGAAAGCAAAAATTGGCAAAACAAAATAGGCGACAACGGCATGAAGGTCCTGCTCGAGGGACTTCAAAGGTGAATAGTTCAGATCTGTCTTTGACTTGATGGGGATAAACACCGCAAGAACCACACCCGCTAAAGTTGCGTGGACTCCAGACTTTACAGTGGCGACCCACATCACTATACCGATGAACACGAAGACACTCATTGACTCAGCTTTCAGCCTTTGAAGCAGTATCAAGGTTAGAACACAACACCCCACTACCAGGAGCGCAGCGAATGAAAGCTCCTCGGTATAGAAGAAGGCGATTATCAGGATTGCGCCAAGATCATCGAATATCGCCAGCGAGGTTAAGAAGATCTTAATTGATGTGGGTACTCTTGAACCCAATAATGTGAGCACTCCAAGAGCAAAAGCTATGTCGGTTGCAGCGGGAATCGCCCAACCAGCCATCGCGGCACTATCGTGCCTGTTAAAATATGCGTAGATCAAGGCAGGTACGACCATGCCACCAATGGCCCCAACCCCGGGTAGGATAATATTCCGTCTATCCGAAAGCTCACCTTCAATTAGCTCACGCTTTAGTTCGAGGCCAACAAGGAAAAAGAAGATGGCCATCAGACCATCGTTTATCCAGAGTAGTAGAGGTTTCGCGACCTCCAGGGCGCCGACTCGAATCTCAACTGGTATGTCCATAAAAAGAACATAGTACTCTTGCAGGGGAGTGTTGGCGCATATAGAGGCAAGCACCGCTGCGAATATCAGGAGAATACCGCCCGCAGACTCTAGTTTCAGGAAACTTGCTAGAAACGAATCGTCATTTATAGGGGGTGAAGGCTTTTCTCTTTCATTCATACATTCTTCCTGAAACAAGCGCCCGGCGGAAAATCAATGCGGTCATATAACCATCAGGAGGCTCCACTGAAAAAGACACCGATCACTTTCTAGCTGAGGCTCTAAGGTATCACAACTGGCCAGATTCCAGCTGACTTTGTGGAATAGTGCCACCGGTCGTTTTACACAGTTCGTTGCAGAATTTCAGGAAACATGCTTTATTCTCCCCGGTGGGCTGGGCATCTACAACGCTGGTCAAGGCAGTGGCAGCCTTGTCCGGTTGTGCGAAATACTTGTGCTGGAACTGAAAAGGCAAGCTCATTGTTTGAACGTTACGGTGAACCTGAGAAGGGTACTTCAAAATCGAAAAAGAGGGTAAGAAAAGATGACGATTGTTGATGACGACGAATATCTACACCCCGCACCAGAAGGCACCGAGGGTCTGTGGAGCGACAATCTCTGGTTCTCATTTGTGGACCGCGAGGCTGACATTCATGGCATTAATCACATGCATGTCACTAACAAGGGATATGCCCGGTTCAGTACCAGCCTCGTGATCGACGGCATTCCAATGCCGTGGGCCAACAAGGTGCCCTATCACGATATCGGAAAATTCGATAAGTTATCTGATGGCGGGCGAATGATTTATGAAGTCGTCAAACCCCAGGAAGAGCTAAGGCTGCAGGCAGATAATGAGAAATACGGCTACGACGTGACGTTTAAAGGCCGTTTTCCGGTGTTTGATTATGATGATTGCATTCACGGCAATCCGCTCAAATTTGCTGGTGTTTACGGCGGACACTATGAGCAGGGCCTACACTGTCAGGGAGAATTTGAAGTGCGCGCCGGCCCCAGGCAGGGCAGGCGAGAGATAGATTGCTATTCGCATCGAGATCACTCCTGGTGTGACCGCTTCACCCACGAGTCGCCCTGGGAATTTGAGCAGCCCAAAGACCTGCAAAGTTCACTCGGGCACTTCTGGCCATCGGTTCAGACGGACAACTTCCATCTCAATGCTTTCGGCCTGATGAACCCCAACATCAGAAAATTGAATCCTGATCAGATACCCGTTGGAGGATTCCTGTCTGATAAAAATGGCAGCAGGGCTATTCTGGATGCCGAGTGTCTTGAGTGTCGTCTCGAGTTAGATGGTCGTTCCGCAATGAGTTTCCGCTATAAGTTTACTTTACCCGATGGTGACATTCTTCATGTGAAGACCGGACGAAAATATGCCCAGTCTGTTAATGGACTGATGCGTGCTGAAAATGATGCCGAGTGTTTGCTGGACTGCTATGAAGGTTTCTTTGATTTCGAGGTGGAGGAAACTGGTGAGCGGGGGTATGGCGTGGCCGAGTATGCAATTGTTCCACCATATCCTCGCTGGCGCTACTAGTTGGGGCTGATTGCACCATTTCATAAATGTTAGTTAGTAGGTCTGTATTGACGTATGTAAAGTAATTAATCCAATAGGATTGGAGGGGGCGCCATGAAATTTGGGGTATTGTTCAGGGTCCAGGACCCGCCGGCTGGCGAGAATATTGGTCAGCGTATGCGCGAGACTATTGAAGCTGCAACAGTGGCTGAAGAGGCCGGCTTTGATGGCGTGTTTCTGCCGGAGCACCATATGATGCCTGATGGTTACCTGCCTAACCCGTTTCCCTTGATGGGCGCTATTGCTGCTAGAACCGAGCGCGTACACATTGGCACCACTGTTCATCTGTTGTCCTTCTATAACCCAATACAAACGGCGGAAGCTGCCGCGGTAGTGGATCAAATTGCTGGTGGTCGTGTGCGGCTTGGAGTTGGCCTTGGCAACTTTGAGCCGGAGTTCGAACTCATGGGTCTGGAGAAAAAGGGGCAGGCCAGGCGCTTCGCTGAAGCGATCGAGCTATTACAGTTGGCTTGGAGCGGAGAAGAATTTGACTATGAAGGGGAATTTTACAAATCAAAGGGAAAGGTGGCTCCTGCGCCGCTCGACGCAAAGCTGTGGATTGGAGCCATGTCGGATGTTGGTGTAACAAGGGCCGCAAAATTTGGATGTGCCTGGCCCACTGATCCCATTCACAACATAGCGGTCATAGAAAGGTGGGCTGAACAGTATCGAAATGCCGCACGTGAATATGGCACTGAGTCAGACACTTCGATCGTGCTGCTGCGCGATGCGTACGGATTCGAGGACTGACTCGGGGCACAGGACTGGTCGGGAATGGCGCGCGCGAGGATTCGGCGGCGCCGGGACCAGGCGGACGGCGTCGCGATCAGGCGGATCGCGTCGTGACCAAGGATAA
>PBRP01000065.1 GCA_002726655.1 Gammaproteobacteria bacterium | reverse complement strand
GGCGCTAGAATAGGCTCGCGTCAGCCTGTACAGGAACTCAAGCCCGTCAAAGAATGAATCTTGAAGAATCCTTTCATCGCGACCATGCGCTCGGTTCTCTCCAACAACATGAAATACGCCGGAAACGCCATAGACTGGAATCCCCGCGTTACGAAAATAGAGGCCATCGGTCGCCCCTGTACTCATGGACGGAACAACAACCACGCCGGGCCACATGTTTTCGCTTATTTGCCGTATTGGCGCCATGATTTCCTCTTTGAGTGGTGAAGGATCACTGAGTGTCGCCTCCTCAACCGGCACAATCTTGACCCCCTCATCTGCGACGACGCTTACCAGCGTTTTAAAAATATTGCCAGGTGGAACACCAGGCAGGATACGACAATTGACTGTAGCCTTTGCTCTCTGTGGCAGCGCGTTTTCAGCATGGCCAGCCTCAAGCTCAGTAGCAACACAGGTGGTTCTGAACAGAGCCCCGTGATCCGCCTCCAGGAAATTGACACTTTTCTCAATTGGCGGTGACTGCAGCAACCCTGGAATCATGGCCGCCGCGCCTCTCGGCATGGTGCGGGCGGCAGCTCTGAACATGGCTCTTGTGGTCTCATTTAAGGCAACGGGAAAACTGTATTTCTCTAATCGAATCAGCGCCTTCGCTAACTGATATATTGCGTTGTCCGATCTCGGGCGAGAACTGTGACCTCCCGGATTCGTTACTTCAAGTGTGTAGGACTGATACACTTTTTCCGCTGTCTGCACGCGATTTGTTACATGCCTGCCCTCAGAAATGGAACCTCCGCCTCCTTCATTGATAACAAAAGCTGCATCCACCAGGTCTCGATGTTCAGCAAGAAGGTATTGAACTCCATTCTCCGACCCGCCTTCCTCATCTGCGGTAAGTGCAACGATAATGTCTCTGTCCGGGCTGTAACCATGCCCTTTCATCCAAATAAAATTGGCGATATGAATTGCAGCCTCATCCTTGTCATCCAAGGTTCCACGACCATAGAAATATCCCTGATCCTCACGAAGTGTAAATGGATCGAAACTCCAATCCTCTGGATTCGCCTCCACTACATCCAGGTGTGCCAAGAAAAGCACAGGTCTCCTGACAGGTGCCCGGCTGCGAAAACGGGCAACGAGATTGCCTTTGCCTGGCGCATTGATGATGACTTTTACATCATCCGCGGGAAATCCTGCTGCCAGTAGCCGGTCAGCCATTTTTTGCGCAGCAATTCCCGTATCTCCAGTTGAATGGGTCGTATCCGTTTCAATCAGCTCCTTGAAAATATCAAGTGCCAGCTGCTGGTGCTCGGTGCGCCCTTCAGCGGCCAGCTGAATTGCCCCTACCAAAAAAAACAAAAAAATGACTGACTTCATCTTTATTCCAATTTACCTTTTGCAGAGCATAGTATTAAATCCACATCCAGTAAATTTAACCCCTTCTTCCTATTGGATTATACCTCCCAACCGCTATGACCGATTTCAAAACTGGCCAGAGATGGATTAGCAATGCAGAACCTGAACTGGGAATGGGGCAAATTATCCGCCTCGAGGCTCGTCAGGTCTCGTGCTTTTTTGAACTAACAGGTGAAGAGCGCACCTATTCTCGAAATCAGGCCCCACTCACCAGGGTAAAGTTCAATCCCGGTGATCAAATACGTACCCAGGATGGCATCACCATAACTGTATCGTCAGTCGTCGATCATGAGGAGATATTTATCTACCATGGTGACTACCTTGGCACCAACACGGCAGTAATTGAAACGGAACTTGACCCCAACGTTCTGTTCAGCAAACCTGTAGAGCGGCTATTTACCCACCAACTGGATGACAACCACTGGTTCAATCTCCGCTACCACACCTTACTACACAGGGCACGGATGACAGGGTCAAAAGTGCAAGGGTTGTGCGGGCCACGTGTATCTTTAATACCGCATCAATTCTATATAGCCAATGAAGTCTCCCACCGATTTGCGCCACGGGTTCTACTGGCGGATGAAGTGGGCCTTGGGAAAACCATAGAAGCCGGGCTCATCATTCATCAACGACTCCAAACCGGCCGCGCCAGGCGTGTCCTGATCGTGATACCACCCGCCCTCACTTTTCAGTGGTTCGTGGAGATGATCCGTAGATTCAGCCTGCAATTCACTGTCCTGGACGAGGAACGATGCCAGCAGATCATCGCTGACAATGCCCCGGAGTTTGACGACGGGGAGCCAGCGCTCGAGAATCCGTTTGAGGCACAACAGCTCGTACTCTGTTCACTGGATCTTTTCACTGGCAACGATAAGCGACTTCAGGAAGCCATAGAGAGCAAATGGGACCTTGTTGTTGTCGACGAGGCTCACCACCTTACATGGACGCCCGAGCGTGCAAGCCAGGAATACCTTATTGTAGAGGCCCTCTCCCATGCGGCCACTGGCCTGCTACTGCTGACGGCGACACCGGAACAACTTGGCCGGGCAGGACACTTTGCCAGACTTCGCCTGCTCGATCCGAACCGTTATCACGACTACGACACCTTCCTTTCCGAAGAGGAAAAATTCCAGGATATCGCCAGTGCTGTCAACCATCTGCTTGATGGAAATGATGAAGCCAGCACCTCCGCCAGGAAGCAAATACAGGCCATACTGGGGAATCCGGATACTACCGATGATGAACAATTAGTCGACGCCATCCTGGATCGCCACGGAACAGGCAGGGTGCTGTTCAGAAATGTGCGTTCGTCTGTTGAAGGTTTCACTGAGCGAATCGTTAAGCCACAGGTCCTGCCGGTGCCATCAGAATATGATGAAGATTACTATCCTGAATCCAGGCACAACAACTGGACAGATTTTGACCCACGGGTTGGCTGGCTTAGCAATCTCGTTTCAAGCTCCGTTGCGAAATTTCTCGTAATATGCGCCCATCAGGAAACCGCCCTTTCCCTGGAACAGTACCTGAAAAACAAAACTGTCATTCGTTCCACCCTGTTCCATGAGGGCATGGACCTCATCGCAAGAGATCGATCTGCCAATTACTTTTCGCAAACCATTAAGGGCGCTCAAGTCATGATCTGTTCAGAGATAGGCAGTGAAGGACGCAACTTTCAATTTGCTAGCCACCTTGTACTGTTTGACTTACCCCTTGGTGCTGATTTACTCGAACAAAGAATCGGTCGCCTTGATCGGATTGGACAATCGCAGGATGTGAGCATCCATATTCCCTACATGTCTCCATCGAAAACGGCAAACCTGTTTCGCTGGTATCACGAGTCGATGGACCTGTTCTCACAGCCAAACCCTGTCGGCCAGAACATATATGATGAATACTTTGATGAGTTCGACTCTACTCCGGATATTGAATCTTTTATAAGCCGCACAGCCGCAATAAACTCTAGTCGCCGCGCAAGCGTAAACCTGGGACGCGACCGCCTGTTGGAAATAAATTCACATAGACCCCGAACATCATCGGCAATCATCGAGAGTATTGCTGCACTCGAAAGTGGTCTGGAGCTCGAACGCTACATGGAAATGTCGTTCAGTGCTTTTGGCCTCGAGTCAGAACCACTCGGCGATCTCGTCCATGGCGTTAAACCGACTGAAACGATGATTCGCCATACATCTGTAAGTCTTGAAACCCTTGATCACTTCCACTACCCGGAACTTCCAGAAGAGGGGATCACCATAACCTACGACAGGGAGACTGCACTGGCCAGGGAAGACGTGGGGTTTTTCACCTGGGAAAATCCAATGGTGCAACAGGCACTCGATGTCGTGCTTACAGATATCACGGGGAACAGCACCATGATTGCAATAAAACATCCTTCACTGCAAACAGGCACGTTGCTGGTCGAGGTTCTACACCTTGTTCAGTGCGTTGCACCTGCTGAAATTATGGCGGACCGATATATACCCCCTATGGTTGTACGCTCTGTGATAACACCGGAGCTGAATGATATTTCCGAAACCCTTGAATTTAATGAGCACGAAAACAAACTGGACATTCCAGCAGACACACTACACAAGATCCTGGAGTCACAGCTTGACGGTTTAAAGAAAATGTTAGATGCAGCCCAGACATTAGCCAGGGACAAGCTAACCGCTCTAATCAACTCAGCAAGGAGCGGGATGCTCGCTGATATGAATTTTGAAATCGAGAGACTCGAGCAACTGATGAAAGTCAACGAGAATGTCAGGCCTGAGGAACTGGAATTCCTGAAGCTCAGAAAAGAACTCCTGATGGAGGCCATTGGTGGAGCAGACATGAGGATGGATGCTGTAAGAGTTATTGTTGCGGCCTAGGGGGACCGCCTAGGGGGACCGCCTAGGGGGACCGCCTAGGGGGGCCGCCTAGGATGGCCCGCTCGATATACAAATCCGGACAAGCGCTAGCTGGTCTGTGTAGAATCAGCTTCTTCCCACCATGAGAGGCTCTATCCCGTGTCAGCAATTGTTGTAATCGGAGCCGGACACGCTGCTGGACAGACTGCTGCCAGCCTTCGCCAGGAAAACTATGAAGGGGAAATCGTGATCCTGGGAGATGAACCCCACCCTCCCTACCAGAGACCACAACTTTCAAAAAAGTATTTGTCCGGCGATATCACTTTAGAACAGGTTTATCTCCGTCCAGAGAAGTTTTATGGGGACAACAATATCAATCTCCGTACTAACAGCCCTGTAACCAATATTGATCCCTTAAGTAAAGCTGTCACAGTCGGTAACACCGAAACAATCATTTATGAAAAACTGCTGATAGCGACCGGAAGCCGCCCCCGAAAACTTGATCTGAACGGTAGCGACCTGAAGGGGATTTATTACCTGCGATCCATCTCAGACGTCGACCTGATCAGCACGGCGATGAAGTCCGCCGCCAGTGTTTGTATCGTCGGCGGCGGTTACCTTGGCCTTGAAGTCGCCGCGATCGCAGTAACTTCCGGCCTGCAGGTAACAGTACTGGAAACTGAGGAACGCATACTACAGCGTGTCACTACCGCTGAGATGAGTGCTTTTTATCATGAGCTTCACACTTCCCGCGGAGTGAAGATTCATACTCAGACAGCCTGTTCCGGATTTGAAGGTGAAAAGCAGGTTGAACGTGTGCTTTGTGGCGACAGATCATTTGACGCAGACCTTATTATCATTGGTATTGGTATCCTCCCCAATACGGAATTAGCAGCAGAATCCGGGCTCGCCTGTGAAAACGGCATCGTCGTTGACGATCACTGCCTGACATCTGACCCGAACATCTTCGCGGCTGGTGACTGCACTAATCATCCAAACCCCCTGCTCGGCCGTCGCCTGCGCCTTGAATCTGTACAAAATGCCATGGACCAGGCCAGAACTGCCGCCGCCAATATGCTGGGAGGTGACATTTCCTATGCTGCGATACCATGGTTCTGGTCAGATCAATATGAGTTAAAACTGCAAATGGTGGGGTTTTCTTCAGATGGTGCTACACAGGTGCTGCGCGGCAATAAATCAGATAATGCGTTTGCTGTTTTCTACCTTGATGGAGGTGCAGTGGTCGCAGTCGATGCAGTAAACAGCCCCCGTGAATTTATGGTAGCCAGGCAGCTATATGGCCGGCAGGTAGATGCCTCACAGTTGGCAGATACTCAATTTAATTTGAAAGATCTCTTGATATAATACTGGTTTTGTTTCCATGCGGCGCTTTAAACTATTTCACGAAACAATCTATGACTTTGATAGTGAAGTCACACTGGGTCCACACCGGCTACTGATTCGCCCGCGCGAAGGCCACGATATCCGTATAGAGAGTTCGACTCTCAACATCACGCCAAATGCAATCGTGAAATGGCACAGGGACGAGCTGGACAATTCAGTTGCCATCACCCGATTTAGCACACCAACGCGGCAATTAAAGATAGTCAGCGAAATCGTGATACAACACTACGATGAATGGCCCCTGGATTTCCTTGTTGAAGATCATGCCGTCCAATACCCGTTCGTTTACGCGGATGAAGAGCGCCAAGCGCTTTCGCCCTATTTACATGGTGGGTTGAAAGAAGAAGGTCTATTGTTCGATAACTGGCTGGAGCAGTTCAGTCACGACAAATCGATTGAAACCTATTCTCTGCTTAGTCAGATCAGCAAGGCTATCGGTTCAAAGAACCAGTACCGGGTCCGTGAGGAGCCAGGTGTACAGACACCGATGGAAACACTACAAAATTCTTCCGGCTCCTGCCGGGACTATGCCTGGCTTTTTATGTGTGCAGCAAGACGACTTGGGATGGCCGCACGCTTTGTCAGCGGTTATCTCCATGCACCCGCTACAGAGCTGGATTACGGGTCTACACATGCCTGGGCTGAAGTTTATCTGCCCGGTGCCGGATGGAAAGGCTTTGACCCAACAAGCCAGAAGATAGCCGGCAGCCATCATATCCCCACCGCTGTATCCCTCTTTCCGGATGCTGTTCCTCCTGTTTCAGGTCGCTTTACAGGCCGCAAAGGTGAGAAGCCTGCCCTAGGGGTCCGGGTCAAGGTGCAGTCAATCTGACCAGAGATCAACGCTGACGCGCATGGCGCTGTATCTTGGCAGGGGGCCAAACTGGTGAAAGACTGACACATCGGCAGCATCCCGGCCATATGCGATCGCGACCCTCCCACCCCGTAGTACCGGCTGGCTTGAGTCGAAGGTATACCACCTGTCACCAACGAAAGCCTCAAACCATGCGTGCATGTCCATGGGTTCCAGCCCGTGCAGGTAACCAACCACCATGCGTGCAGGGATACTGATGCTTCTACAATAGGCGATACCCAGATGGGCCAGATCCCTGCATACCCCGTGCTGTTGTTTCTGCACCTCGATGGCTGACAGGAGAATATCACTTGTACCCGGCTTGTAAGGGAATGCCTCCCTGATCCAGTCTGTGATGGCTTTGACCTGGTCATAGCCAGGTCGATAATCCGTCACCATCTTCCTGGCAGCGACACCCAATCGATCTGATTCGCAATACCTGGTGGGCACCAGGTAGGTCAGCACCTCCGCGGGAAGATCCTGAATATTGGTAAAAGGCGCGCCGGGTTTCTGATCTATCACATCGGCAGTCTCAACAACGGCTGAAGTGCTGATACTGAATTCAACGGCAGGTGCTACAAGCCGCTGGCAATGATTGCCAAAGATATCTGAATACTCAACAACGGGCACCGGGTGTGAGAAGGTATATTCTTCGCTCGAAATCCATTGTGAAGCTCCACTTTGTGGTCGAAGCATCAAAATGAGTGGCGTTGCCACATCAAGGTGCAGTTCAAGTTCACAGCAAGCGCGAACGCGCATCGATCGGATCTCGCCTATGGAGCAGAGACAATAAAATGAATCTTGTCAAACTGCATGCGATCGCCATCCTTGAGTTTCACTTCATCAACTTTTTCCCCGTTGACATAGGTCCCGTTAACGGAACCAAGATCACGCAACAGCAGGTCATCGCCAACCAATTCCAGTTCCGCATGTTTTCGTGACAAGGCCGGCTCCAGGATATAAATATCACATTCCAGTGCCCGGCCAATCTCGACACGGTCCATTATCGGTATCACCTGGCCCTTTTCCGGTCCCGAGTCGGCAACCAGTGACCAGCTTCCGGTGCCAAGCTCCATCAATGCCGTACCAGACAGCACCAGGGTCTTGCCCCCTCCCAACTCATCATCTTCGATAACTTCCAGTTCAACACCCTGGATGACAATTGTATCTCCGGCACCCAGAGGCATGAGTCCGGTTATCTTTTCGCCATTAACCATCGTGCCGGTAGCTGAATTAATATCAGTGATGGTGACCTGGCTGCCCTCGACTTTCAGGTCTGCATGGAAACCATTGACTCCCTCTTCATCGATAACGATGTCATTGACACCACCCTTTCCGACGGTTCTACCGGGTTCAATCAGCGATATGGGATCAGCCCTACCATCTTTGAACTGGATCTTGAGCATTTACAAGGCCCTTTTTAATGATTTATCAACGAGTTACTGTGCAGAGTTCACTTAGATTACAGACCCTAACAGCATTTGTACAGAATCCCATTACATCACAACTGGATAGATTTACATAACCTTAGCAGGTAGACTTTTCAGCCATGACTTCGACAAAACAGCAGCATTCAAGACCATGAGTGAATCAGGCAAAATCCGGGCCTTCTGGGTCGAGTGGCGGTCTCTGATAATATTCCTTGCGGTTATGGTGCTTTTCCGTTCCGCCATTGCAGATTGGAACCAGGTTCCGACCGGCTCCATGAAACCCACCATTCTTGAGGGTGATCGGGTAGTGGTGAACAAACTTGCCTACGACCTGAAAGTTCCTTTCACAACCTGGCATCTCACCGAATGGGCTAACCCAAGCCGAGGTGAAGTAGTCACTTTCTATTCTCCACTGGATGAAAAACTATTGATCAAACGTGTGATCGGTGTACCCGGAGATATCATCTCCATGCGTAACAACCAGTTATTCATCAGTGAGGAACCTGCAACCTATTCTCGTCTGGATGACGATATCGTCAATCAACTCGATACCTACCAGCGCCGCCGCCATGCGTTCTTCTTTGAGCAGTTTGACGATATGATGTACCCGGTCATGCTTCGCCCCTCTCCCCCCAACAACTACAACAGCTTCGGCCCCATTGAAGTGCCCGAGGGCTTCTATATGATGCTGGGGGACAATCGGGACAATAGCAGGGATTCACGCAGGATTGGGCTGGTATCCAGGGACCGGATCACGGGTCGTGCCCACACCGTCGCCTTCTCGGTTGACTATGACGATTACTACCTGCCCAGGACCGACCGGTTTATTCGCCCTCTTCGTTAAGTGCATCCCCGGCATTTTCCTCATGGTTGCTCCTGCTGGGCTCCAGTAAACTGCTGCGTTTTTTTCTGAACAGCCCAACAAACGGAAATAACAGGAGACCCGCGAGCGCCATCAGAGCGACCAGCCCTACCGAGTAGATAAATAGGACGCGAACAACCTCCACTTCTACGTCGAAGAACTCAACCGCCACCCAGACAAAGGCAGAGGCGAAAAAAGTTGCGGAGATACAACGACGAATCAAGGGGTCGCTTAAAAATTTCATCACTGGATATGGCTACTGTTTCCTATTCTACTAGCATACACTCGAATGTTAATCACTCATAATTCAAGGAGATATCTGGTGTCCCTCGAAGCTCTAACCTGCCTCATTTCAGCTACCTGCATTTCGGGTTTACTAACAGGCAATGGACTCGCCAGCGTACGACTCATCGAGTATTGAAACCTTAGGACCATGAAAGCCATCACCAGCAGCTGCCAATTTGAAAGTCTGCTTGAGCACCAAGGCACTTTTGACAATTTTCGATTTGAGAATTTTGACTGGAGGGACGAATCAGAGGAACTTAATTTCCTCCATTGTCACTTCCGTAATATGACGTTCAGGGACAGCCAGTTCCTGGATTGTCATTTCGATGAATGCGAGTTCGATACCTGTGCCTTTGACAGTGCAAAATTGAGCGATTGTGAATTTGATAAATGCAAATTCTATAACAGCGAGAAAGAGGTCGGTTGCTCCTTCAAATTTGCATCGTTTCCTGGAACAACATTTCATCATTCAGACCTTTCACTGTCCAATTTCAGTCGCGCTAACCTGTATCGCATCGAAATGGAAAACTGTTAGGGAACAGGTGTTGATTGTTCCTACACGACGACCGCCCAGACCATTGGCCCATCAGTTACGCTGAACAGCGCCAGGTTAAGGGACTGTAATTTCTCCTATGCGGATTTTACAGGCGCATACCTTGGTGAAGCTGAGCTGAGTGACAGCCGCTTTAACCACGCCATTCTAAACAACGCCAACCTTGAGCATGCCGTACTTAGCGACTGCGACCTCCAGGGTCTAGAGGCGAAAGGCATCATTATTGCCGGTGCCGACCTGCGCGGAGCCCAAATTTCGGGGCTGGACATCAGGCAAATTGATATGACCGGTGTCAGGATCAGCGATTACCAGCAACGGGCCCTGTTGGAAGAAATCGGGATAGTTGTCGATTAATTCTTTTGAGTCTAGTATCAACACGCCAGAAAAGGAAAACCGCTATGAATAAAAAGTCCCTGATAAGCTTCGTCGTTGCCGTTTCGCTGATGATTGTTATCGGTATGAACTGCTACACAACGGTACCCGCAGGTCACAACAAGGTGGCGACGCTCTTTGGTGAGGTACAGGATGATCCACTGGCAGAAGGCTTGCATATCATAAACCCGTTGCTTAAATTTACTTCATTCGACCTGCGGGCAGTAACCGAGACCTGGCAGGGTGTGCAGGTGCCAAGCCAGGACAAGCTTAAAACTTCCATGGATGTGTCCGTCACTTTCCACCTGGATGGCACCAGGACACCAATGATATTGCAGGAAACCGGTACTCTGATTGACGTCATCACAAAGCATGTCACACCAAAAGTTCGATCCCTACTCAGGGAAGCGGGCAAATCAGTTGGCAAATCACAGGATTTCTACCTCGATATCGTCCAGCAGGAATTGCAAATTTATGTTGAAGACGGTTTGACCGAGTATCTTTTCCCAAAGGGTGTCATCGTTGATGCTGTACTCTTCAGGGATATTACCTTACCGGCTGTCGTGACCTCAGCCGTCGTCCAGACAAAAGAACGCCAGGAACAACTCGAACGTGAAAAGGCGCAACTTCAAATCGTTGAACAACAGGCCCAGCAACAGGTGAAACAGGCCGAGGCCAGGGAAATGGCCGCCGTTGCTGACGCCAATGCAAAACGTACTCATGCAGATGCTGAGGCCTACCGAATCAAAAAGGAAGCTGAAGCACAGGCAAAGGCAAATGATTTGCTCGCGAAGTCCATAACCGATGAGCTTATTCGTTATAACAGCATAGAGCGCTGGGACGGGAAGTACCCAACAACCCTGATGAGTGGTGGAGAAGGCGTATTGCTGACCTTACCGGCAGCAAAGTGAGCCTCGCCGAATCCTGAAAAATTCCGCTTCCACCCTGCCCCGTACATCTAGCTCCAGCCCGGATGCTTCATAAACCATCTGGGCCAGGCTCGGCCCAGGCACGAATCCCAACCACAAACCCTGAGCACGATCTAAACCGGAACTTGTTCAGCTTCTGTTCAACATCATTGCACTAATCTGTACTGAATACCTGAATGGAAGGAAGTCATGAACAGACATATTCGAACATCCACCCTGGTGCTGCTTATTGGATCCCTTGCCAGTGCACCAGACCTACTCGCGGACGATTCTTCAACGACAAGCGACATCTATTACGGTTATGGCGAGGTAGTGAAGGCGGAACCCATCATCCGGCGACATGTTGAAATAGCACCACAGAAAGAATGCAAACAGGTCCGGCAACCGAGAAGGCGATCCAAGAATCACAGGCAGGGTCAGTTCCTGCCATCATTGCTGGGCGGTCTGGTCGGCGGCGTCATTGGACATCAGTTTGGTGGCGGCCGCGGCAAGACTGTCCTTACCATCGCGGGAGCAGTTGCAGGCGCAAACATTGCCAAAGGTTCTAGCAGCAGGCATGACCGAGATGAAAGCCATGACCGAAATGAAAGACGCCACAAACTGCACAGAGGCTACGAGACAAGGTGCGAAATTGTTGACCAGGCATACGAGGTAGAGAAGGTCGATGGTTATCGCGTTACCTATCGCTATCTGGGTCGAGAATTTACTCGCACAACTGAACAACACCCTGGTTCACGAATACAACTTAGAGTGCAGGTGGAGCCGGTCGAAGAGACGCTCATTTCTTCTCTCGCTGGCAACGACTCGAGCGAACCTGGCTAGTTCTCGACCACACGCGCACCAACTTCAAACGAGGAATAATTATGAAAACCAGGTCAAAGTTCATCACCACTTGCTTCTCCGCTGCTCTAGTCACCAGCCTGATGGCAACAACTGCCGCAGCTAAACCCACGGGTCCAGTCATGCGGCTGTTTCCAACCACTGTACTGGAAGACATTCGTGAAACCAGTGAAGTTGCCGAGGAGATGGAAAACAACATCCAGGACGTGATCACACGCCTGGACCTGCAACAGCAACTGTTCGTGGAGTCACAATGTGCCGGTGCAGACGAGGACCCGGGCTGCGAGCGAATCGCTAAACAGCTCGGCGCAACCTACCTTGAGATGCTCGGTATCATGACAGCCAAATTACCGGACATGGAACGCGCGGTTTCGAATACGCGAAACAGCCTTGAAAAGCGGCTGCGGGTGGAGCTTGGACAAAATTCAACGCCCACCAGCCTGCAGGATGCGCTGCTCGGCACCGTATCCAACATTAAAACTGAAAAGGATCCCATCGCACTCCGCGGTCGATCGGGCGTGCGCCTATCCGACAGGTTCAAGGAATATTATGACCTGGTCGCAACCCGTCAGAATGGTGCAAATCAATCTCTGGCAGTTATAGCCTCTGACATCTATCTCGATATGGATGAGGCGTCTCATCTGATTGCAGCAACCCAGGAAGAAATCGGTCGCGCAACCCTCATGGAACAACTCAACCAGTCATTTGGGCAGATTACACCGGAAATGACCGAGGTCGTCAATGGCGTCAAATCCATTCTGTTCGGTGAAACCCCGGGTGATGCGCCTATTGCATCTGCGCCCTTGCTGGCAGAAGAAATGCCCTTTGTTAGTCCGTTAGAATTTTAAGGAGAACCAAAATGACTTTTCGATACCTATCTTCATTATCAATCACCCTGGCAGCACTACTGCTTTCCGCTTGCGCTTCCACGCAGGTCGCCGACACTTGTTCGGTTTCCCTCAAATCAAATCTTGCATATTCAATGCGCATGGCTGAGAGCAAATTGTCCACTGGATGTGAATATAGTCTTGATAATTATTTAGATCAGCTCCTGGATATAGCCGCGAACAACCCGGATTCTGACAACAGGAGGCAGTTCAGCGACTTCCTGGTAAGAATCAGTGACCAGGGTGTAATTAGCAAACGTCAGGCCAAATCAACCTACAACCGCTACTTCAACGTCAAGTTTGTTTCCCTGACGGGTGAATACAATACCTGCTCCCAGACATGCCCCGTAAAGTCGAGGGTACTAGCCGATATGCAGAGCGAGCTTCTCGACAAGGAACTGGGCCTTGTGCAGGCGAGCCAGGACAGCGCCTCATATTACCGGGCAGATCACCTGCTGAAGGAAGTGCAACTGGTTCTCGAGGCCACCTGTCGAGCCTGTGAATCGGAGACCCTGTGATGGGACCCGCCTTACCTTTAGTGCGGACCCTTGCCAGCTATATCGGCGGTGGCATATCCGGTCTGATAATAGGCTTAGTGGTAATGACGGTCTTTCGGCCCTGGGATACCCAGCTCTTTTCACTTGGAAGTTCGTGGCTGGTATCGAATCTGGGCCAGTCCGTCTGGCTATTTGGTGCCGTCATCGTTTTCTACAGTGCCAACCTGATACAACTTGACCGCCTGATTCTTAACAATGCCCCCCTGACACAGGTTGTTCAACTGGATCAGTTAAGCGATGTCTGGATTCACCTGTTCATAGGAATTGGCGTTATATGGACCGCCATAGGCATGCGCAGCGCACTCGCAACAACACTGGATACACCCTCTGCACTTAACGAGGGTGCGGGAGAAATACTCGGCCGCCTTGTTGATGGCGGTATTCTGCTGGCCCTGACGACGACCATCGTTGGTGCCGTCGGCGGCTACCTCATGCAGTTGACGAAAACAATAGCCCTTGGTGCTGAACTGACCGGCTACTACCAGCTGGAAGATCGCAGGGAAGTTTTCGCTGTGCTGGCACATCTCCACCGCATTGAATCTCACCTGGCGCAGATTGCGGCACCCATGATGAATACAACGAAATATCAACCGGAGAGATTCCCCGGTAGCGAGATAGACAGAAATGCCTAAACCTGCCCGTAATCATCAGCTTAATACCGCCGGCCTGGAGGCCGATGTCATGCGATTTATGGCGATTATTGCCTTCTGCCTTATCGCGATCATGGCGCTGGTAAAGAAAATAGAGCCAACCAGTATCGTCGGCGAACAGAAAGCAGACATAGCGAGACCAGCGACTGAACTTGCACCTGCCATTCCTGTTCCGGAACATGCCGTGGTTACAGATGTCTTCGCAACTGAAGAAGTCGTAGCGGATGAAAAGAGCATCCCGACAGAAGATGTCCTTCCTGATAAAGATGTCATTCTGAGTCTTATCGAGGGGTCTAACCCCCGCCCTCAGGCTCCAACTCGGCAAGGAGTAATCAAAAGAGATGAAGAGACGATTGATGCCGACACAGACCCGGAACCTGCAGCCATGACCTTCCGCTTCGACCCAGACAAGACTTTCCTCCACTTGCTGGTGAGTAACCAGTTACAGCTATATGCGAGCACGGAGGATGGGTTTCTAACGATGGACTCCGACTATAGAGCTGTGCAAGCGAGCCCTGCCGGAGACCTGTTCGAAGTCATGCCGAACTCAATTCCACTCAAAGTCAGCAGAATTTTCGACAGGCGTGACCCAAAACCTGTCTATCTTGTATCCCTTCCAGCATCAACAAGAAAAGACCTGGATAGGTTTCTAGACAGTTTTCTCAACAGCAGCAACTCGCCTTCAGCCGGTTCGCTGGTCATTCACAGGGACGGACATATCAGCCATGAAATCTAAATCACTGGTCATCCTTCTAACCCTCATTTCACTGCTGCCGACCGCATCAATCAGTCAGGCAGCAAGAGTAATTGATGGCACCCTGGGAACCTGGATTGCTCAGCAGGCATCTCCCAGGTTAAGTGAGATACTTACCCAGCACCCACGCTTTCAGGGCGAGCGGATCAGGATAATGGCTACAGAAGATGGCCACCCGGTACCAATAAGAGACCAGCTAACGGATCAGATCAGGGAACAGCTGATAGACGACCTGCTCTCGATAGCAGATGTACAAATTGTCTTCGATGATGCCAATCGCTGCAAGCCAATCAGAGTGGACACCATCCTCGGTATTGAAGTGCAAGAACACAAGTCAAGGGAGCATCGCATATCACTTGCGATGGTGGATATTGAGGAAGGTATCTGGCTAAACGGTACCAATGTGTTCTGGCACGGCAGGTTAACTGGCGATCAAAGGCGCGCCTTCAACACGCGGCTGGCAAAGCGCCCCAGCACTAACCTGTTTAACACCTCGCAGATAGCTGAAATAGCCCAGGCCCTACACTCACAAATGCAATGTAATAACAGAATCGCAACACCCATATTTTTTGAACCGGCAGTGGATGATCCCGGGCGTAAGGTGTTGCGCAAGCTGATAGAAAAAATATCTAACCAGGCACTGACGACATTGGACAAGGAGGCTGCCGTATCAATTATCCGTCTCGAGCACACGCCACGGGAATTTAGTCTGGGTTTGACCAGGCGTGATCTCCCCGCGGCGGTACACAGGGTCGCTGCAGTCAGTCTCATTGCAACACCGGCAATGAAGGGCTATACCTCAGGCGCCTCTCACAAGGTTGCCCCGAGCCTACTGTCCGACATTCAACTCGATGAGAGGCTCTCAAGGGGCAGTGTATGTGACGTCAGAAAAGACAATTGTGCCGATATCAGTTTCGAATTCTATCAGTCAGCCTATCCGGTTATCTTCTATACCGCCAATGGCCAGGTGGCCCCCTTAAGTTGTGAGGCACCCATCAGGCAGAAGGCCGGCCGGCTGCACTATGGCCTCAATGTACCAGATGGAAATTCACCCACCAGGCCCAGTGTCGGATTCTATGCGCTCGCCTTCAGCGACAAGTCGGATGCAAAAGCAGTTCATCAGGCAATCTTGGAAATGGCGCCTAAATGCGGCGGCAGACAGCAGGGGAATGAAAATTGGGCAGCATCCTTGCAGGGTCTGATGAGCGGTCAAAACAGCAGGTTCCAATGGCGGGCAATCCACCTGACCCGGGATCACTCCCACATAAACCAACTTTAGAGGAAAAATGTATGCAATTTCTCATCGGGCTAATCCTGGGTTGTGCCATAGCAGTGGGCATGATGTCCAGTGAAGAATCACGACTAAAGTTGCTGCAAGGCATGACTCACCTGATCAACAAGGTGGAACAACTGGCGGCAGATTCTGGTCTACCAGAAAATCAGACCACAGCCAGTGTGGTAACGGACCTTGTGGCGCAGAAAGCCGAAAAGCCAGTCGCTGACGATCAGTTTGAACCTGTCGCAGTTGAATCAGATCTCGTCAAGCCGGTTGCAACTCAAAATGCAGGTCCTGAAGACACAGCTGACCCCGTCTCCAGTGCTCCGGCACCCGAGATCGAACCCCTGTTCCAGGTCGCCTGGTCATCCTTCAGAAGTGAGACTTCAGCTAAAGGCTTTGCCACAAGACTGGAAAGTCAGATAGCCCAGAAGTTTCGCGTGATCAAAACAGGACCCGGCAGATATGAGGTGGGTTTCCTGTTTGCATCTGACCCTGAACGTTCCAGGGTCCTTAAAGCGATCAGAGAAATCACCGGGTACGAACCAACGACACCACCCAGGAACAGTAGAATATGAAGCTATGGATCGCCCTCTTGCCGGCATTGCTATTCTGCAACACTGCAGGCGCTGAATTTCCATTTCGTGGCTGCTTCGACCTGGCCAGCCGCCGCCACAATATTGACCTGGATCTTCTATTGGCCGTTGCCTCAGTCGAAAGTAACTGGGATGCAGATGCCAGATCTAATGCCAACGCACATGGCGTCATGCAGATTCGCTGGCCGCTAACCGCTAAACACCTTGGTTCCCGGCGAGTGGCAGAGCTCTACAACCCCTGCCTCAATATTGATATGGGAGCGCGTTACCTGCGTGAACTGTCTGATATATATAAGGGCGATGAGCATCTCGTGCTCGCCGCCTACAACTATGGTCCAACAAGAATAAGAAGTCGCAAGGACATACCTGCTACTGTACAGAAATATGTCAGCAGGGTTAATCTGCAGCGGGTGAAAATATCTCAGGAAATGAACAGTTTGGCTGGGAGTAACCTCACCTCCAGCGACATCATCGAATTGATTCGTTTCAACCATCATTCTCGCGCAAAACGCTATCTCGAAACCCTGAAAAAGCAGATTCCCGGCGCAAGATTCACTCTCAAGAACCAGGCGGGAACAACAATCATCTACCTGGACGGGGCGAGCCTCACGCCAGACTCACGTTACCGGCTCGCGCTGCTGATACCCGACTCAAAATGAGGATCATGCCCATGAATAACCGTGCCCTGCTGACCATCCTGCCTGCCATTATGCTGTTCCTAAGCGGACCGGCCTACCCTGCTGAGTTTTTTGATGAGGCTGAAGTCCTGCGCAGTGAACCCCTGACCACCATAAGGCACAGTCGCCATCTGGCGTATGAGTGTTTCAACAGGCCGGAGACTGATGATCTGATCGAGCTGCTGCACTGGGACCTGGGTACCGGTCACTGCAGCGTCGAGGAAACAACAGAAACAATTACCGGCTACCGGGTTTACTACGAGTGGGATGACCAGGTGCTGAGCCATGTGATGAGTGAGGTCCCTGGCAGCCATATTCCGGTTCGGGTTGAGGTTTACTGAGTTTGATTGGGCTTCGCCCAAGCCACTGCCTACATTATTTCGAGGAGTTCCACATCAAAAATCAGGACAGAATTAGGTGGTATTCCACCGGTTCCCCCAGGGCCATAGGCCAGACCCGGTGGAATGTAGAATCGAGTCTTGCCGCCGACCTTCATCAATTGCAGGCCTTCAGTCCAGCCTGCAATAACCTGATTTAAACCAAATTCAGCGGGCTGGCCTCTTTTGACGGAACTGTCAAACACGGTCCCGTCAGTCAGCGTCCCTTCATAGTGCACCTTGACCTTACTCGTGGGTTTCGGCTTTGCACCTTTTCCTTCAGTCAGGGTTTCATACTGCAGACCGGAGGAAGTGGTTTTGATACCTGGTTTCCCAGCATTTTCCGTCAGGAACGTCTTGGCAGATTCCATGTTCTTCATTCCAGCTTGGTTAGCCTGGGTCTCAGCCCTTTCCTTGATCTCACGCTGCCTGGACCGGACAATCGTGATAACTTCCTGCTGCTTTTCCGCCGTTATGTTTGGAGTATTTCCCGCGAGCGAGTCTTCGAGTCCGCGACGAAGGTCGTCAAGACTGACATCGCCATTACCGCCTTCTTTCAACATATTGCCAAAATAGAAACCGAAAAAATATCCACGCTCTTCTATAAGCTCCCCTTCCGGAGCATCTGCATCCTGAGCAAAAAGGTAGCTAGAAACTACAACACAAAATATCGATAACCAACTGTTTATAAATATCTTTTTCATCAAAACTCTTATTTCCCACTGGCTGAATTTGTCGCATTATCGCACACAGTTCATCAATGCATATCCAGATTTCTACCCCTGGACACTAAATATCCTTACACCACCTGTCGAAAACTATACCAGGGGAGACTAAGTTCTTGATTCCACACCCTATACACCGCAGACTCGTGCTACTGATTGCGGTAGATTGCATTAAAACGCGGCAGAACGGTTGCCGGGGATAGAACCTTGCCGGTATGCTCGGGTCACATAACCTTTAGACCATTTTAATTTCAGAAAGATTGATATGAACATTACTCGAAGTCTGGTTTCTCATCTCCTCCTTGTTGGCGCCCTGGCACTGAATGCAAGTATTAGCCTTGCAACAGCTAATGTTGAAACCAGCGAACCACTTAAACCGCTTCCTGAACACGGCAATACAACCAAGAATATTGTTGAGGCACTTGCAAGCCGCCACTATGTGGATACCGCGCTTGATGACAATCTATCCAGTCGCATATTCGAGCAATATCTAAAAGACCTGGATCCCAGCAAGAGCTATCTGCAGGCCAGTGACATTTCTCACTTCGAAAGCTACCGGTACAAAATGGATAACTCCCTGAGAAACGGTAACCTGGAGCCTGCTTTCGTAATATTCAATCGCTACCATGAGCGCGTGATCTCTCGATTCGAGCGTGTTATTGCAACTCTGGAAGAAGGAATAGAGCACTCCGACTTCACGCTTGATGAGGAACTGGAACTGGAGAGGGAGGATCTACCCTGGGCAGTGGATAAAAAGGTGCTGGATGACCTGTGGCGTAAACGAATCAAAAATTCAGTTTTGAATCTGAAACTTGCTGGCAAGGAAACGGTGAAAATCCGCGAACTGCTGCTGAAACGATATAACAATCGCCTCAGCAGGACCCTCCAGACCAACAGCGAAGACATATACCAGCTCTATATGAATTCCTTCACCAAAACATACGATCCCCACACACAGTACTTTTCGCCCAGAACCAGTGAAAACTTCAACATTAATATGAGCCTTTCACTCGAGGGTATCGGCGCGGTGTTGCGGCTTGAGGATGAGTTCACCAAGGTTGTAAGCCTTGTTCCGGCCGGCCCTGCTGACAAATCAAAGCAACTTCAACCTGACGACAAGATTATTGCCGTGGGGCAGGATGAAGATGGAGAGATGGTCGATGTCATCGGCTGGCGACTGGATGAGGTTGTTCAACTAATTCGTGGCAAGAAAGATACCATCGTTCGCCTTAACATTATCCCGGCTGTGGCAAAGGACAGTTCCGAATCAAAAATTATTCAGATAACACGCAATAAGGTAAAGCTCGAAGAACAGTCAGCCAAGTACGAGGTCATTGAAATCGAACAGTTCGGGCACACTCACAAGATCGGTGTAATCGACATTCCCACCTTCTATATTGATTTCAATGCCTTACAGCAGGGCGACAAGAATTTCAAGAGCACGACCCGCGACGTCAAGAACCTGTTAGTTGATCTGATCGAACAGGACGTGGAAGCCGTGGTCATTGACCTCAGAGATAATGGTGGCGGATCCCTGCAGGAAGCGAAGACACTGACCGGCCTTTTTATTGATCGCGGACCCACGGTACAAATTCGAAGCAAGAGCAACAGGGTGGATATCCTCAATGACCGCGACATCAGGACTATCTACGATGGTCCCCTGGGCGTACTGGTCAATCGGTTAAGCGCGTCTGCTTCCGAAATTTTCGCTGGCGCCATACAGGACTACCGGCGTGGGCTCATTATTGGATCTCAGACCTTTGGCAAGGGCACGGTGCAGTCTCTGCTTCCACTTAACCGTGGCCAGCTAAAACTCACCCAGGCAAAGTTCTATCGAATCAGCGGAGAAAGTACACAGCACAAGGGTATTATCCCGGATATTTTTTACCCGGCGAACTATGACCCGGATTCAATCGGTGAAAGCACCCTGGACAGACCCCTGCCCTGGGACAAGATTCAGCCAACCCGTTATCGAACCAGGAGTTCAATCAACCACTACCTGCCCGACCTGATGACGCTGCATGCCGAGCGGGTCAAGAATGATCCTGATTTCAACTATTTGAAGGAAGCGTTCGCCTATCGCCGTGATCGTAACCTTGACACCACCGTGAGTCTCAATGAAGCAGTGCGTCGACAGGAAAAAGACGATGTTGAGACATTCTGGGTAACAATCGAAAATACGAAACGAGCAGCCCAGGGACTGGATCCGATCATGTCCCTTGATGATCTGAAGGAAGACACTGAGCCAACACTGGCAGAGGTATCCTCCCCTGCAACAGGTGGCATAACGAGCCCTGATGAGAAAGGCCCGCCGGCGGATGAGGGGTTAACGGGAAACGAAATGGCAGGAGTGATTACTACAGCACCAGCCGACCCAACCAGCATTGCCACACCACTGCCGGACCCGGCAACAGAAGCCGCAGAGAAGAAAGAGCCTGAGCCGGATGCCTATATTCTCGAGAGCGGTAATATTTTGCTCGACTTCATTTCCCTGCAAAATCGTACGGCTGACAAGGCCAAGAGTCGTAACCCGTCATAAAAGCAAGACTCCCAACGCTGCCCCAGGTTTCGCTGGCACAAGTTCCCGCTCGTCATATTTAAATAAATGTAGCTATATCGCCCAGATCCTTTTTATCAATATCAGGCACCTTCACGCCCTCAGCGGGATAACCCACCACCAGCAATAGAAATGGCCGCTCCGACCTTGGCCTGTCAAGAATCTGGTTGAGAAAACCCATGGGACTTGGTGTGTGTGTAAGGCAGACAAGACCAGCATTGTGAATGGCTGCAATCAATAAGCCTGTGGCTATACCCACCGATTCGCTCACATAATAGTGCTTCACCTTTCTGCCATCGGGTCTCAGACCAAAGCGCTCCTGGAAGATGGCAATCAGACAGGGCGCCGTCTCAAGGAATGGCTTACTGGAATCGGTTCCCAGGGGCGCGAGTATGTCCAGCCACTCCTGCGGCGCCTTTCCCTCATAGAAAGACCGCTCCTCCTTCTCGGCAGCTAGGCGAATCTCCTGCTTGACCTGGGGATTTTCCACCACAACGAATTGCCAGGGCTGCAGGTTAGCTCCATTTGGCGCGGTTCCTGCCGTCCTGACGCAATTTTCAATTACATCCCTTGCCACCGGGCGTGAAGAGAAGTCCCGCACTGTTCGGCGCCGCCGCATATCAGCATAAAAGGACTGCGCCCTTTCGCTCATCTCTGGGGCTGGGTATTCACGGTATTGGTCGTGGTCTATGAGAACCAGCTTGTCATTCACAGTGAATCCTTTCTCGTTGGATTAGAAATTCAGGCATGGTAACAAAAAGGTAGCAGGCAATTTGCTGCAAAAATCCGGGGTAACTAGTTGCTAGTTACCTTCTGCCCAAATGATCCATGCAAATCCACCATGGCACCAAAGGATCGCTTTTCGTAAATTACACTAAAGTTATATGCGTTTACCTGCTTCTCCACCAGGCTGAACTGTAAATTTCCATGGTGCTGGTCGAGTCTCACCGTTGCTGAAAATTCCCCATCCCGCAAAAGACAATCAAAGCCTATTTCAGCTTCGATATCACCAGTTTCACCCCTGGCAATAGGTTGCTCAGCATGCAGGTTATCGTAACTAAACAGGTTGTATCCGTTGCTATCTCTCACAACCAACATGAGGCGCGGTTCACTAACGCTCTCTCTTACATTGGCCTTGATTCGAAATACCACGCGATCGCCATGCCGGCAATAATCCTGATGTAGCCCGTTGACTATCATTTCTACTGATTCAATACTTCCGTGTTCTGAACCAAACACATAGGCATCCCCACTTCTACTTTCCTTGACCTCGACTTTGCCGAGCTGATTGCGTTGAACCTCCATGACGTCCTGGAGGTACTGCTCAAGGGCCATCTCTGTTTTGCCATGGAACATCACTCTGCCTTTGTTAAGATAGATTGCAGATGTACAGTAGGTTTTAACCACCTGCTGATCGTGAGACACCAACAGTACCGTTGTACCCCGCTTAATCAATTCGTCGATGCGCGCCAGACACTTAAATTGAAACCCGGCATCACCCACCGCCAGCGCTTCATCTATGATCAGAATGTCAGCATCTACATGGGCACTAATCGAAAATGCAAGGCGCACATACATGCCACTTGAATAGGTCTTGACCGGCTGGTGCAGGAACTCGCCAATATCTGCAAACTCAACAATGGCGTCATACTTTTCCTCAATAGCCTCTTTGGACAACCCCAGCAAGGCAGCATTAATCATCAGGTTCTCGTGTCCAGTAAACTCGGGATTGAATCCAGCCCCGAGTTCCAGCAGCGCCGCTATCTTGCCTTCAGTAACTACCGTTCCTTCTGTCGGCTCCAAAATCCCCGTTATAAGCTGCAACAGTGTCGATTTGCCAGACCCATTAGGGCCTATAACACCGACGACATCACCCGGACCCAGTTGAAACGTAATATTTCTCAGGGGCCAGAATTCAGTGAAATAGGTCTTCCATCTGCCAAACAGCGACTGTTTGATTCTATCGCTTGGCTTTTCGTAAATTCGATAACACTTACTTAAATCGTTAACACTGATCACAGGACTGCTAAGGAAGGCTCTAGAGGTATAAAAGAAAGGAAAATCTTATCATATCTGGCGTGAAATTAGGGTCTCAATCTTATTACCATTAAGAGCTCCTGTTTGCTCCGGTCGCAAAGGTAGTATCATTGCGACGATTAACCAGGCGGAAGTTATGATCCAGAAATTGCTCGGCGCTCTCACCAGCGCCAGTAGAAACCGGGAATTGATTGGTATTCTAGCAAAGAGAGAAGTGGAAGCCCGTTACAGGGGCGCACTGATGGGTAATATCTGGGCCTTTATCAACCCACTGATTATGTTGACCATCTACACACTGGTTTTCAAATTCATTTTCAAAGCAAAATGGGCGAATGCGCCGGAAACAGATTTTGCCTTCTCACAACTCCTATTTGTGGGCATGATCGTACACTCCCTCGCCGGGGAAGTACTAACCCGCTCAACAACAATGATTCTGAACAATTCGAATTACGTGAAAAAGATTACATTTCCGCTGGATATACTTGCCTGGATTACGATGGAATCAGCCCTTGTTCATGCTCTGATCAGCTTTTTCATTCTTTGTGTATTTCTCATCGCAACTTCTTTTCCAATTTCTATCACCTGGCTTTTCTTACCCATGATCCTGTTTCCTTTTTGCCTGTTCCTGCTCGGCATTTCGTGGATAGTTGCTGCCTTTGGGGTCTATTTTCGGGACCTTGATCAGATCATGGGATTAGTTGTTACTGCATTACTGTTCTTGAGCCCTGTATTTTATTCTGTAGATTCAGCGCCTCTACCGGTACAACCCTTCCTGCAAGTGAACCCTTTGACCCTGATCATAGAACAGGGGCGGGCAGTTTTAATCTACCAGCAGCTACCAGATATGTCTGCCTTGGCCTTATACTATGCCTTTGCATTCTTTGTGTTTATGCTTGGCTTTCAAATATTTAGCAAACTGCGACGTGGCTTCACTGATGTTATGTAGCACTAATGTGAATTCACTCATGATTTACCATGAATCCTAAGAAACCTGCCCAAGACCTTATTGGCGAAATGCTGATCGCCAAAGGATTTCTGCACCCGGATGACCTTGAGAAAGGGCTTCAAATTCAGGAGACCGTAGGTGGGCGCCTGGGATCTGTGCTACTCAGGATTGGCGCCATTTCTGAGGACCTGCTGCTGCAAACCTTGTCCGAACAGTTGTCAATGCCATATCTGAAAGATTCGGAGGCACTTCCTGACACGCTTCTGATGTACCAGTTTATGGTCGAATCACCCATCAAAACGGACTGGTTCATCGACCAGTCAGTTATCCTGTGGGACACGGATGAGGCGATCAATTGTGTCGCGCGGGATCTATTCGATCATGCCATACTGGATACGCTCACCTATTTTTATCCGGACAAAGAACCCAAATTTCACCTCGCCGCGAATCACCAGATTGACCGGCTGCTGGATTTCATCAAAAAGGAAAGAGCAGTTGAAGAATTATTTTCCAGCAATAATGCCCGGCAGCTCAGGGAATTGGCAGAGGAAGCACCGGTAATAGAGCTGGTCAATAACATATTTTCACAAGCTGTGGACGCGGGCGCATCGGATATTCACGTTGAACCTAGCGAAGAAAATTTCAGCATCCGGTTACGGGTCGATGGTGTTCTGCACACGCAATTAACCCAACCTGCCGACCGGTTTGCAGCCGTTTCCTCCAGGATCAAACTAATATCCGGCATTGACATAGCCGAACGCAGGCTTCCCCAGGATGGAAGAATATCTATTCGGATTTCAGGCCAGGAAATGGATATTCGAGTATCTACCGCACCTTGTGTTTTTGGTGAGTCAATCGTCCTTCGCTTATTGCCCAAGGAGCGTGAGGAGCTGTCCCTGAAATTTCTTGGCATGGAAACAGATCACCTCTCCCTTTTTACTGGTTGGTTAGAAGCCAGCAACGGTATCGTGCTGGTGACGGGGCCTACCGGTTCCGGTAAATCTACAACCTTGTATGCAGCTCTGGACGATACCAACGACGGTATCAAGAAAATTATCACTGTCGAAGATCCGGTCGAATACCAAATGGCCAACATTACTCAAATTCAGGCGCACTCAGAAATCGGCTACACATTTGCCCGGGCTCTCAGGGCGATCTTACGGCAGGACCCTGATGTCATCATGATCGGCGAAATACGTGACCTGGAAACAGCAGAGATTGCTATTCAATCTGCTCTCACTGGCCACCTGGTACTCTCGACCATACACACCAATGATGCGATTTCTGTTTTTACCCGCCTGATTGACATGGGCGTAGAACCGTTCCTGGTTTCTTCTCCAATCCGCGGAGTTCAGGCACAGCGACTGGTCCGTAAGGTTTGCACACAATGTGCCGAACCAGCACAGCCTTCAACATTGATAGAGAAGGAGCTGGCCAGCCTGCCTGCCGACCTTGTTGCTAACAGTTGGGTCAAGTCGGTTGGCTGTCCTGCATGCCATCAAACCGGTTATAGCGGGCGCATGGGCATTTACGAGATGGTACCAATGACAACTGAATTACAGGAGATGATTGTTAGCGGCGCCACACTCAACGAGATGAAACAGCTGGCTGCTGCCCAGGGGCACAGAACACTTTACCAGGACGGGTTAATCAAGGCCGCCAGTGGGCTGACAACCCTTCAGGAAATTGCAAGAGTCACGCTGGCGGAGCACTGATCGGTCATGGAATTCAATTATGAAGCTGCCGACCAAAAGGGTGAAGTCCTTAAGGGTGAATTGCAGGCTGATTCACCCTTAGAAGCACTGCGCCAACTATCGTCAAAAGACCTGACAGTAATCGAGCTAAAGGAAAATCTGTCCGTTAACTCCACCAGGTTTCAAAGAAAGCTTAGCCGGCAGGATTTGCTGATGGCAATGCACGAACTTGCCACACTGCTGGAATCAGGAGTATCCCTGGCTGAAGCCGTCACTGCTCAGAGTAAGGGCAGCTATCATCCGGCACTCAGCCTGGCCTTTCAGTCCACAGCCAGCTCCCTGATGAAGGGTGAAAACCTGCTATCGGCACTTCATGCCACCTCCCTGGACNTGCCCGANTATTTNTTTCAGTTGATCGCCGCAGGAGAAACCAGCGGCCATCTTGCAGAAAGCCTGCGCCAGGGTGTGGAGCAGATGGAGTANGACCTGAAAGTCCTTAACGAGATGCGCAGTGCGCTGATCTACCCTCTGGTTCTCGTTTTCTCCGGTATCGCTGCCGTCCTGCTGGTCTTTGTGTTTGTGGTGCCGAAGTTTGCCAACCTGCTGGACAACAACCCTGACTTGCCCTTGCTAGCGGAGATAGTTCTGCGCAGCGGTGTATGGTTCAACGCTAACAGCTGGCTATTCCTGGGCGCTTCCATCGCGTTCACCTTGGCCATGGTATCCCTCTTAAGGCAGGCTGCCGTGCGCGATCAAATACTTAACGCTTTATCGCAGTTTCCTGTACTAAAGGGCTGGTTNACAGAAACAGATACCGCGCAATGGGCCTCGATGATGTCCGCCATGCTTACCAGTCGAGTAGAGCTGATGCAGGCGCTAGAATTAGCTCAGAAAAGCGTTAAAATATCGCGACGACGATCGAAACTTGAGACAGTTAACCAGGATGTTCGCGGCGGTATTTCCCTGGC
This sequence comes from Gammaproteobacteria bacterium, assembly GCA_002726655.1. Lineage (GTDB taxonomy): Bacteria > Pseudomonadota > Gammaproteobacteria > Pseudomonadales > Azotimanducaceae. Next base: position 2,941 of record PBRP01000065.1, on the reverse strand, counting down.
AGAAGCGCTGGAAAAACAAGCGGCACTGACACCNACAGGGTATAATTTGATCAGGGTGGGCGAACAGACCGGAGAACTGGCACCCGTGCTTCGATCCCTGTCAAAACTGTATGACGAAAGCAGCAGGACCCGGATGAAGCAGGTTCTCACACTGATCGAGCCACTGGCAATACTGCTGATCGGGGCAGTAATTGGCGTCATTATTCTTGGCATTATCCTGGCGATTACCAGTGTNAATGATGTAGGGCTTTGACGTAAGACTATGATGTGGAACTACAATGCAGGATCATGATATGAGAAAACAAAGCAAGCTAACAAGACCACTAGGTTTCACCCTGATTGAGCTGTTAGTCGTATTGGTAATCCTGGGCCTCCTTGCCGGGCTTGTGGGTCCCCGGCTGTTTGGGAAAGTAGACAGTTCCAAGGTAAAAACCGCGGAGACGCAGATCAAGATGTTAAAAGGGGCACTNCANACNTATCGACTGGATGTGGGTTCATATCCCAACACAGCACAAGGACTGGCTGCCCTACAAAAGGCACCAACCGAGGCAAGCCGATTCTGGCAGGGCCCCTACCTAGACGACAATCTTCCCGACGACCCCTGGGGCAATCCATACAACTATCAGTCGCCTGTTGAAAACCTGCAGGGCATGGCGCTGTATTCTCTGGGAGCAGACGGCACGGAAGGTGGGGAAGAAATCAACGCCGAGATTGGCTACCTGCCATAACACAAATGGCAACTCACCACTTGAGTCCGTTTCAGGCTGGCTTTACGCTTCTTGAGTTGATCGTAGTCCTGGTCATGGTCAGCACAATTTCTGCGATCGCCTTACCTAACCTGGTCAACCTCTATACCAGCGCCGCTACCAGGCTTGAACGCGATTCGATTCTTGATCAAATTGGCGCTATGGGTGAGCAGGCCCTGCTCAATCAGAAAGCTTATGTATTGCTGAGCAGTCAGAAGGATCTGGAGACCGAAGTTCTTGATGACCCTGACCTTGCACAGTTTCATGCTTACCCGCTGGAGATACCGGCTGGATGGGATATTGAACTCGATGAACCACTAATCACGCGCGCAAATGGCGTATGCCTGGGTGGAGAGATTAAACTATTGCAAAATCGCGTCGAAAAATTACAGATTGAATTAGCACCTCCTTTCTGCCATGTCACTCCCTAGACTAAAACGTCAGAATGGCTTCACACTGCTGGAAACCATTGTTTCACTGGTAATATTCAGCACTTCTGGAATAGCGCTCTATAGTTTGCTTAATACAAACCTGATCACACTGGGGCGAGTACAGGATGTTTCGCGCCAGGTAGTGGCCGTTAACAATGCCATCGAAATGATAGCCTCCATTGACCCTGAACGTGACCAGCAGGGTGAATTTGACACCCATGGGCTAGTCGTTAGCTGGCAGGCAAACCTGTTAGAACCAAAACGCCAGGGGCAAAACCCGGCTGGCTACAGGGGAATCTACCAGGTAGGCCTATACCAGGTCGATTTCGATATCATCAATCAGGATCAATATCTGGGGAGTTACCAAACCCGTATCGTTAGTTATAAACAGGTCAGGGGTACCCGTGAATAGTGGAACTCGAAGTCAATCAGGGCTGACGCTGCTGGAGGTACTTGTGGTGCTGGTGCTCGTCGGGCTCCTGTCAACCCTGTTGATGCAGGGCATCGGATATTTTCTTGGCAAGTATCACGCCGTCCGGCGATACCAGTATGTCGCGTCGATGGAAGCCAGGCAACAGCACTGGTTTACCCAGTCGCTGCAGGGGCTGATTCCCTATAGATCGTCAACCAGAACCTTTACCGGATCACCGTCATCCTTTGTAGGCATCTCGATGCAGGCCCTATCGGAAGAACCTGGTCTCCCGGTGAAGGTCACCTGGTCCCTGCAATCCCCAATAAACTCCTTTTCGATATTAACCTATCAGGAAGCTGGGCTGGAACCCTGGGAAATTGGTGGGAATTTGGACACTGACATGGCGTTCTTCTACGCCGATGAATCAGGCCGCTGGTATAGTGACTGGCCACCTGAGGAAAGTATCGACGAGAAAATTCCTAGCATGATAAAACTGGCGGCGGATCAGGGCAAGCTGCACTGGCTCGTTCACCTGCCATTATTCCCGAAGCCAGTGACAAATTTCACGAATGCCTTTTAAACGATCACAAAGTGGTTTCGTACTGGTGGCCACGCTCTGGGTCCTGGCAGCCCTGACACTCCTGGCAAGTTATATCGCCACAATAGCGGAAACCAATGTCGAGATCGCCATCCAGACAAGGGCGCAAATCAACCAGAAGCTTGACCGAATGGGCACCCGTGCGACGCTGATCTACCTGATCTCCACCAACGCCGCAGACCACCGCAGCATCATCCTGAAGCAAGAACAACAATTTTCTGACATGCTGAGTATCGATGCGCCATCCAACAAGGCCGACAGCGACAGTGAACTAAACCTGACAGGAACAATATACGTGGGACCCGGAGAAACCCGATTTTCATTGCAGGATGAGAGTGGGCAGAACGTATCGAGTGGAGTCATCTGGAGGTGTGCAGCGCAACTCGTGTGTCATTGCGATATGGACGATCGTTATGGCTGTGCTCGCGGTAGCGCTCCCGATATATGTCGGTTCGGTAGAGAATCACACACGGGAGATGGTGCTTACTTTCAACGAGTACGAGTCGCGTATCGTTCGTCTTCCCGAGAGCGGATCCATGGAAGATCTCCACAGAGCCAGGGGAAGCGTCATTCACTTCTACTCTCCCACGCCGTTATCACCAGAGACGCCTCTGTATGACGAGTTCTTTGGTCTTACTGCACCTCCAACGGCTATTCGACTCCGCCGCAGAACGGAATACTGCCAGTGGATGGAGTCGGAGGTGCGGCGGAAGGTCGAGGATGAACATGGCCGCGAGTACACCGATATCACATA
>PBRP01000064.1 GCA_002726655.1 Gammaproteobacteria bacterium | reverse complement strand
AACCTGAGATTAGCAGGATAGACTGGAGCAACAATGAGCAGAAAAGTGTCTCTTAGAATTTAGTGCCAGTGGTCCCATATGGGCTGACGACGTACACACAAAAGACGTCCTGAAGGAACTTTACTGAAACCAAAAAAACAGGGGAGATTGCAGTGACTAATCCAACGTATATGATCGTCGCCATTGATATTCATGACCCGGAGACCTTCGGTCGCTACGTCGAACAGGCGGTTCCACTGCTCCAGGAACAGGGTGGAGAGATTCTCGCGGCGACTCCCAACCTCACCGTTGAAAGAGGCGCCTGGCCACGTCAACGGTTAACACTCATCAAGTTTCCTACCTGGTCCCAGGCGGAGCTTTTTTATCAATCGGATGCCTACCAGCCTGTGAAAGCACTGCGCGAGTCAGCCAGTGACGGCGATCTTGTTCTGGTACAGGGCCAGCCAGACAGTGAATCCGATAAACTGGATGGTCAATCGACTCCTCATTACCTGCTGGGAACAACCACCATGACAGATACCGGGTGGATAACGGAATATATGCAAAAGACACCGCCAGCTTCCGCAAAATTCGGCGTTCAGGGTCTGATCATGGGCGGCGACTTTACCGTGCTGGAGGGAAACTGGCCCCGTGAAAGCTTCGTACTACTGAAACTCCCATCGGCAAGGGCATACCAGGATTTCTGGTTCGGTGAAGAGTATCGCGCTATGAAAGAACTGCGAGAAGCAAACACCATCGCTGATCACGTGTCGTTCGCTGGAGTAGTCGAGTAACTTTGTAAAAGGTGGTTTTTTTAATGATTCAAGTATCGACCCGTCAGGGTTCTTGATTTCATGAGACCTGTGACACTTTCGCAAACATCTTGACCGGAGCTGGGTCTGCAGCCTTTAGGCTAACAGTTTATATTCGTGCTCTTGCTCTGAGCCTGGATATCGCTACTTCCGGCGATCAAAGTGAAGCTAGAAAAGTTGAAAGCACCGGCATGACCTCCGGTTCATCCAGCATGGGAGCATGGCCCACGCTGGCAACTTCAACCAGGTTCATATCCGGACGTCGCCGCTTCATCTCGTTGGCACAATCCAGGGACAGAATGTCAGTCAGCTCGCCGCGGAAGGTTAGGAGTGGAATATCCTTCATCAGGTCAAACAGCGGCCACAGGTCTGGTGGTACGGCGTTGTCCTGGTCATTATCCATGGGCTCAGCGATGGCTGGATCATAGCGCAGCACCAAGTGACCGTCAGCATCCTCCTCATACATGCGGTGTACAATTTTTGTCCAGTCTGCTTCCTGGTAATTGGGAAACGCGACACCGTTAACTGCCGCGGCCTGTTCGACTGCATCTTCCCAGGAATCTACCGGTTTTGATTTACCGACATAGCCTTTGATTCTGTCCAGACCCGCTTGTGATACGACAGGGCCAATATCATTGATCACAACACCACGGAAAATATCAGAACGCAGCGCTACCATCATCATCGACATCAACCCACCGAGCGATGTACCGACTAAAACGATGTTATCAAGTGACAGCTTATCAATAAGCGTGTACATATCCTGCGTGTATCGAGCTGGTTGGTAATTGGCAATCTCCCTGTCCCACTCAGAGTTACCCCTACCTCGCTGATCAACGGATATGACACGATATTGGCCCTGGAGAGCGAGAGCCAGATCATCAAAATCTGCTGAGTTCCGTGTTAAACCAGGGAGACATAGCAGAGTCAATTCCGCGTTATCATTTCTGTAATCACGTGCGTAGAGCTTCAGCCCGTCATCGCTTTCATACCAGATATCTTCATATGCGCTCATAGCTGCAATCCTCTCTACTTGTTCATTCTCGCGGTTCCCTCTTAAGAGCAAGACAGAACTTTGAATTCATCCCGCGGTTGCCGTTTTAGTATTTTCCCGTTGGAAGCGCGGTTCAGGACATCCAGTATCCAGGAAATCGCCCAGATGAAGCGTAAGAGAATACTGTTTCAGGTTGTAAGCCAGGCAGACCTGTCGGGTAATGTGACTCTTTCGACATAACAGAAACCCTAACATATACTCTGACTCAATTATAAAGACACTAAACAGTCGGTGCTTTGCCGCTCCTTCTGCATTGAGATGAAATAATGAGTAGATTTTCAACCCCCTGGTTTTACGGCTGGAACATCGTCGGTACGGGTATGACCTTCCAGGCCGTTCTCTTCGGCATGACCTTTTTCTCATTTACCATGTGGGCACCTGAATGGGCTGAGGAATTCGACACACCTCTCAGCGAGGTCATGTTAATCATCATCGTCCTCAATCTGTTGATGGGGTTAGTTTCGCCATTTGCCGGCAGGGCCATGGACCACATGTCAATCCGGGCACTGGTGTGTTCCGGTGCGCTCTGCGCCAGTCTTGGGTTTGTACTCGTATCTCAGGCGACAGCGGTCTGGCATATCATGCTCGTTTACGGCACTTTCATGAATGTCGGCATCGTTATAGCTGGCCCCCTGGCGGCCCAGACTCTTTGCGCTAAATGGTTCCGCGCCCGGCGTGGCTTTGCAATCGGTCTTTCGACCACAGGCACCTCTATAGGGGGCTTTCTGTTTCCACCCCTTGTAACTTTCCTGTTTCTGACCTATGGCTGGCGAACTGCGCACCTGATCCTGGCCCTGATTATAGTTATTACTGTAATCCCACTCGTCTGGACGGTGGTCCGCAACACGCCCGAAGAAAAGGGAGTAGAACCTGAAGCAGATGTAAAGGCGCACGCCGATGGCACACCACCGTTTGTGTTTCCTGAATGGACAACTAAAACGATCCTGCAGGAGCGCAATTTCTGGGCAATGATCTTGGCCTTCATCCCCATGATGATCGCCTTCGGTGGTATCCAGCAAAATCTCAAGCCTATCGCCTCTGACCTGGGTATCGGCACCCAGGATGCATCCTACCTTGTATCAATTATGGCGATGACCATGATCGGTGGTAAGTTATTCTTCGCGAGACAGGCAGACTACTGGGATCACCGTATTCTGTTCTGGATTGCTATGGTTATATTAGCCTTCTCCATCGGCCTGATGATGACCCGACCCACCTACACGCTCCTGGCTGTGACCAGCGGGCTGCTGGGGGTTGCTGCAGGTGCCTTTCTTCCCCTGCTTGGCGCCATCATCAGCAGCCGTTTCGGAGCCGATGCATTCGGCCGTGTCATGGGACTGCTCGGTCCCTTTATGATGGCCGCCGCCATCGGCCCCTATATACCGGCCGCCATTTATGACAGCACCGGTAGCTATGATCTGGCGTTAATGGTGTTTCTGATCATCACTGTTCCAGCCGCAATGGCCATGGCCTTCCTCAAGCCGATACCGGGCTCGCAGGTAACGAAGAACTAGCGGACTCCCAAAACCCATCTAACACCTTCAAAAGTGTATTAGAAAAACAGGATTCCATGAGACCCGGCTACAGCTCCGAGCACAGCAAGCAGGCTCAATCCAAGTAAAACGATATGCATGCCGTGAAGCCTTCTGAATGCCATATCACTATTCTCTGCCGCCATATCCCTGAACCACTGATGGAGAAACAGGGGTTCCAAAACAAACAAAACCAGGGTGAATATCAGCCAAACCAGTGTCATCAAATGAAGCCACCAGAATTGCAATTGAAGGTACAGCTCCCAGGCATCGTTAAAAATCACCATGTAAAACCCGGAAATACCAGCGACAAGCGTCGTCACCTTGGCCTGAACACCAAACCTGCCCTCCAGTTTCTCAAAGAGCTCAATCCTACTGTCCAGATCGTCAATTCTCCTGAGCGACGGAATCAGCACAGTGGTAACGAAAGCGACCCCGCCAATCCAGAGAATGACGCCAAATACGTGCAGCACTCTTGCCAGCACATATCCTTCATAATCCTGCATCTGTTTCCTTATATCGAACAACCAATGCCATGCAGCTCAACAGCGAATACTACATTACTACTGCAAAGCGCAGTCCTCACTTCGCAGGGTCAACTCCCATGAAATCAGGTTAACCCGGACTTAACCGCAAAGGCGACGACTTCAGCGACATTATGCAGGTCCAACTTCTGCATCAGGTTGGTTCGGTGTGTATCGACAGTTTTTGGCGCAATTCCCATCATCCTCGATATTTCCTTGTTACTCAGACCCTGCGCAATATGCCTTACGACCTGCCTTTCTCTGCTGGTGAGGTTCTCTGTAGCCGTTGCTCGTTCTACCAATGTTCTTATTTGCCGGGAAAGATAACGGCGGCCTGCAATAACACTCACAAGTGCTTCCTTCAACGTATCCAGATCATCTGACTTCAGTACTATGCCATCTACATTGAGTTCCGAGTAATCAGCCATCAGCTGTTCTGCTTCAATACCCGTGACCAGCATGATTTTCATGCCTGGCGGTTTGTCATTCAACCTGCCGACAACATCTAAACCGGAGGCTCCGGGCATGTCATGATCAATCACCAAAAGGTCAGGGTCGAGGCCGGTCAGCAACTCAAGCAGTGATTCACCGTCACTGGCCTCTGCAAGCACCTCGAACTCATCCAAGCTCTCAATCAGCTGTATTAAGCCTGCCCGAAACAAGGCATGGTCATCTGCAATAACGACTTTGATCTTACTCATCTGGAAACGCTCATTTGATGCAATCCGGCATATAGATTGAGAAGCAGCTACCCTTGTTCACCTTGGATCGAACAACAAATTCCCAACCAGTTGCCAGGCAAATCTCGTTGACAATAGCTAGGCCTAGGCCGTAGCCTAGAGAATTATTGCTCTTCTCATGAAACTTCAACAAGCTTTCTTGATCGGCCTCGGTTAGTCCAATACCAGTATCAAACACCTGAATGAGTATCCCATTACCACGCTTCCTTGCTGCGATCAGGATTCCACCTTCATGAGTACAGTGGATCGCATTACTAACAAGGTTAGTGAGGCTCCTCTTTAATGAAATCACGGATATGTTGGCTGACAGCATTGGTGCGAACATCCTGATATAGAGCCCCTTCTCCATAACCTCATCTTGAAAACTCGACACAACTTCACTAAGGATCTGGCCGATATTCGCTACAATGTCCTGGGAAGCCTCTTTCAGAGCTCCTGAAGCTTCTTGTAACGCGTCACTGATGACAGCTTCCATATCATCAAGTGTAGTGGTAACTGAGCTAAGAATTTCCGGATCATGAATATTGTTTGATTTGGAATCGAGGGCAAGCCTTAGTGATCGGATTGGCTGCGCAATATCATGGCTTGCGCTGGCAAGCACCCTGGACTTATCAAATACATCCCTTAAAGCGGCCTCCTTCTCCAGCTCGAGCTGCGCGCGCTCACGTGACTCGTCAAGTCTGGCTTGCAGCTGATCGACTAACTCCGCCTGATTCCTCTTATTGTCATCGTTCAGGCGCCTGTACTGATCTGCAAGACCCAATGATAGAGCAACGGCTTCAATTATGATCGCAACCCGAACGATGTCCATCGGGGAATGGCTCATGTCCATTGGAAAGTAGGTGGTACCAACCCAACCGATCGTTGCCGCAGAGAAATAGCCTAACAGCAAGTAAAGTAAACCCCAGCCGAGCAAAAAATAGCGCGCTGCCAGGTGCCCCTGCCATACCACATACACAGCGATTGGCAGGATAGTCACACTCAGTATAAAGGGAAGCACCTGAACTACCTGGTTGGCTACCCCTGTTTCAATGAATATCGCTACAAAGGAAAAAATACCAAGTATGATCGTTAGACCTACAAGAAAACGATGATAGCGTGGAGCATATTCCAGAGTTCGCAGGAAGGTTATCGAAAACCAGGCAGCAAAAAACAGGCTCAAGCTGCCAAAAACAGAAGTCGCGTTAGTATTCAATACCGGATAATCTGGCCACAAATATTGGAAGGTAAACCCATCCATATGCACAGATAGCGCAGCAACCACAACAAAAAGCGAAAGCTAAGTCCGGACAGGACAATGACCGTTCCCAGACCCAGAATGCTCATGGCCATAAAGAAGCCACTGGAAGAAAACCCCGATAAAACAACATCGGTTGGTGCCAGCCCAAGGATCAGGATCAGCAGGATTGCAAACAAAGCAGGTAAGAACTCTTTTACAAGTTCGAAAACCCACATGGACACCGCTGCTCCAAAAATTGCCAGGAAGGTTTTTGATTCCTTATCAAGGCCAAGGTCCTCACCGAAATACAGGACGAGCATCGGGGTCAGGATGGTTAACGACCAGCCGACCAGTTCAAACCAGGTCCCCTTATTTGCAGCCTTCTCACCTGTCGGCGCCAGGGTTTCCTCGATTTCCGCCTTGCCAAAATCTTTCGCAAGCAGTGCAAAATAGAATTTTGCACTAAGATCAGAATTATGATCAATGAGTCCCCTTAGCGATGGCGATCTGGGGATGAGGTGTACAAAAATTTCAGTTTCCGCGACCGCGTCAGACAGATAAAAAGGCACATCCGTTGCTGCCTCCTCACCAAACCGATCTGTGCTCGTGATAGCTTTCCCGGAACCCGCGTCGAGTTTGATGGTTCCCTCGAGAATCAGATATAGATATTCAGCAGCCTCACCCTTCGAATATATCTGCTCTCCTGCCTCATACCTTACTTCCCGAATATTTCTTACCATTCGCGCAAGACTTTCGTTCTGGCTCTCAGAAATAATCGGGTCTTTGTTCAGTCGGGATGCAATTCGATCAGTAACAGACATTGGCTTTTTTCAAACCCAGAAATATTCTGGATCACGCGCACCTATAGTCAGGTTTGATCAGCATTATACCCACAGCCAACAAACACCGATAGGTCAAGGGTTTAGGTGGGAGAACCTTAGAAGTCCGGAGAGAGTTTACCTATTTGCACCTGGAAATAGGTAAACTGTCCCCGGAATAAAATTGAAGGAGAATACATGGATGAACCATGGTTGGTCTGCCTCGGTCTCGGCATGATATGGCAGGGNTTGCTGATTACATGGGTTAGTGGTTTGCCGCTGGCAATAACGGCGCGGGACACTCCCAAACCACAAGCTGGCACACCGGAAGCGTTCGGGTTCTTCTGGATTGAGCAATATCGATTTATTGGCCTATTGCTGGCACTGGCAGGCTTCGCACTGGCAGTAACCGGGTGGCTATTATGAACGACATCAACCTGATTCATGAGATTCCGGTAACGGCAATCTACGCTGGAATCCATGGTTTACTGGCTGTGCTGCTGGCGAATTTTGTTCTGTATGCACGCCTGAGAGGGAAGAAAGTACCGGAGTGGCAACCCGAAGCAGCATTCCGCGTACAGGCGAATTTCATCGAGAATGTACCCATCGCCTTGCTGCTTCTCCTGGTGCTGGAACTGCAGGGAGTGCAGACTATTCTGCTGCATGCCTGTGGTGGGACGCTTTTTATCCTTCGTGTGTTGCACGCCGCGGGTCTAGGTAGATATCAGGGTGCAAACTACCCACGGTTGATCGGCGCCCAGGGTACCTTTGTTCTCATATCCGTCATGGCGGTAGGCTGTATTGCCACTGCGCTCTAGTCATCATATCCAGGGACCCTGAAAAAGTGCTGGAAAGCACTTTTTCAGCAACCTGCTACATTGGTAATAACGTATCGGAGTTTTGTTAGATGAAAATCGGAATATCCATCACCTCTTCTCACATGATCGAGGATCCCCGGGCAGGTGCCAGCAACATGATCCAGCGCGCGGCTGCTGCGAGAGATGCAGGCCTGGACACACTTTTTGTGGGTGACCATCATGTCACACCTTTTCCCTACTATCAGAACAATGTCATTCTGGCGAGAATGCTTGCCGAGTGGGGAGACAAGCCTTATGGCGCTCTATACCTTTTACCCCTGTGGCATCCCGTCACCCTGGCTGAACAGATTGGTACCCTGGCAAGTTTAGCCAAAGGTCCGTTCATTATGCAGTGTGGTCTAGGTGATTCGCGCCAGGGTGAAGCCATGGGTATTGATATGTCAAAGCGAGTTGGTATGTTTGTCGCGAGCATTGCAACCATGCGAGGGCTGTGGCGTGGTGAGGCCGTCGATGAACCACGCTACTGGCAGATTAAGCAGGCAATAAGTTCCCCGGTTCCATCAGAACCGGTTCACATCTGGGTGGGCGCATTGGCTGACAAGGCTATCGACCGGACTGCACGACTTGCGGAAGGCTGGCTTGCGGCACCGAACCTGACTCCGGAAGAAGCCTGCGACGGGATTGAACGCTATAGAGAAGCCTGTGCAAAACACGGGCGAGAGTCGACGGCTTCTGCCATCAGGCGAGATATCTTCATCGGAGCCTCAGCCGAGGAGGCTGAAAAAGTCGCCCGCCCTTATATTGAGCAAGGCTATCGAGGCGTCCCTGAGTCAGCCTTGATGTTTGGATCGCCAGAGCAGGTTGCCGAGCAAATCAATGTATTGCAGGAACAGGGTTATACGGATGTCATAGTACGCAACATGAGCAAGAACCAGGCCGAGTGCCTGGATACAATCGAGCGACTGGCATCAGTTAAATCGATTCTGGGCAAGCCGGCCTAACGGGCTGCAAACAAATAATTGTCAGCCTCCACTCATCGGCGGAAGTAACATTACTTCATCACCATCAGACAGAAGTTGGTTAGCTTTAACCATCGAGTTATTTACTGAAATCAACAGATTTTTCTGATGAAGTGATTGCGACCAAACCTCCGCCCTTCCCTCACAAATGGTATCAATCAGGGCGGCAACGTCCGATAAGGCTTCGTTCCATTCCACTTCTTCTTCGTCTTGCTCAAGATTGGTGGAGAGCATCCCTATATATCTAACCTTGATCATATCGCTACCACTTCACAGGATTCGTACAGCAACAAGTGCACCCGCCTCAATTGTGCCCATGCCAACAGGCATATGGGCAAGGCCGTAGGCTTCACATATGGACTCGACATGTGCTGACCCATGGAATTCACACGGCAATACAGCGCCATCATCCGTCAGTTTAAAGGGAAACCAGTTTTCTCTTACAGCGCGTGCCCTGGTTCGACTTTCGGCCATCGGCAAACGGAGGTTCCCTGGCTGATAGTCGTGCCTCATCATGCAATAAATGAAGGGTTTTACTAGCAGTTCGAATTGCGTAAATGCCGCGACGGGGCTGCCCGGCAAACCAACACAGGCTGCTTCTTCTGAAACACCAAAAGTTGTGGGTTTCCCCGGTTGTACGGCGATTTCTTCAAACAGTATATTTACCCTGTTGGCTTTCATGATGCCCGGCACAAGGTCTAGGTCTCCCATGGAAACCCCACCGGTCAGCAGCACAAGGTCACACTCAGACATTGCCTTTTTGATTGTTGCATCAAGCGACTCTTCAGTATCCCTGGCGATCCCATAGTAGGTTGGGGTCGCGCCACAGGCCAGCACCTGAGCAACGAGTTGATGGCTGTTGCTGGTTCGTATCTGGGAAACATCTGGAATCACATCAGGCTCAACCAGTTCATCCCCCGTGGCGAGTATGCCAACTCGCGGCTTACATACAACATGCGGAGAAACACAACCGACAGATGCCATCATAGCGATGTGTTGAGGCCCAAGGCGTATACCTGTAGTCAAAACAACATCGCCGACCTTCATATCCTCGCCTTTCTGGCAGACGTTGTCGCGTGTCGATTCACCGTTGAATTGAACCGTGTCTGCATCAAGAACATTAACCTCTTCCACCACTATCACACAGTCAGCACCTTCTGGCACCATGCCACCGGTCATGATCTTGGCACACTCGTTGGTGGCAATTGTTTTGCCGGGTACGGCACCCGCTTTGAGCACCTCGATAACTTTAAGTTTATTGGCCAGGTCTTCTCTTCGACAGGCGTAGCCATCCATCGCTGATTTAATAAAGGGCGGCATATCCATATCAGCACGAACGTCATCTGCAAGGACCCTGCCCAGTGCATCATCAAGCCTTACCTGCTCTGATCCCATAAGGCGAGCCTCGGACATCATCAATTCGTATGCTTCTTGTTGTGTAATCACTACTTTCTCCGATCCCTGTTTCCCAACCCATTAGTCAGCTTTGAATGTAACCCAATGACTATCACATGAGCAGGTATTTCCGATACCTTAAACATGACATTGCAATCAGGATTCTAGCCTGAAACCCGTACATGAATAAAGAACGCCCCACCCGTTACGGCTTCGACGGAGGAAATAGATGCGCTTCAACTTGATGCAAATAGAGGTTATAGTTCAGGGCAACATCCTTCAAAGTCAGGTGCAATCCTGACTTTGAAGGATACCCAGAGAATTTCACCGTTCAGGCGGTCAAAGGACTTTACCGCTGATTTGACCTGGACAACAAAAAGACCGTACCTATTAATGGGGCAAAAGGCCTGGAGAATTGAATGAACATCCTGCGGATTGATATGAGTGCATTGACATCGACTTTGGAAGAACTACCCGAGGAATGGAAGATACTGGGTGGTCGGGGATTGTCAGCAAAAATTCTAAATAAGGAAGTTCCACCAGACAGTGACCCTATGGGCACAGATGCCCGTCTTGTGTTCGCTACCGGCCCCCTGGCTGGCACCAACGCACCTTCGTTCGGAAGAATGTCAATTGGCGGAAAGAGCCCGCTAACGCTCGGCATCAAGGAGGCCAATGTCGGCGGCACCATGTCCCAGCAGATCGACAGGCTCGGTATTCGTGCCATTATTGTTCAGGGCGCACCAGCGGATGGGAAGCTTCGTCTGATCAAGATCAATAAAAACGGGGTCTCCTTTGAGGACGCCGATGAATATCTTGGCATGGGCACCTATACGATGTTTCCCGCAATCCGCGAGAAGTATGGCAAAAAGCTGGGCATCGTCGCTATTGGCCCGGTAGGAGAAAGAAAGCAGGTAACCGCCAGTGTAGCGATGACCGATAAGGATGGTCACCCATCACGACATGCCGCTCGTGGTGGTCTGGGTGCAGTTATGGGAGCCAAGGGCATCAAGGCAATTCTCGTAGATGATGAAGACGTTGCAATCGTGGCGCCGTCACAACGGGATGCTTATTTCGCGGCGTTAAAACCGTGGAACAAGGTTCTCGAGGCAGACCAGACAGTCCAGATGTTTGGCGTGGGTGGTACAGCCATGGTTGTGGCTCCATTGAGCCAGATGGGCAGCACGCCCATGATGAATTATTCCGGCCAGACGTTCGAAGGCATTGAGGGTCTATACGGCGATAATATTCGCGCTAATGGTGACAAACGAGGCGGCAAGATGGATGCCTGTATGCCCGGTTGCATGGTCAAGTGTTCACTCATTCACCATGACGAAGATGGCGAGCACGTTACCTCTGCCCTGGAATACGAGACACTGGCACTTATGGGAAGCAACCTTGGTGTGGGCAGTGGTGATGCGGTAGCGAGGTTTGATCGAAAGTGCGATGACCTTGCCGTCGACACCATTGAGATCGGCAGTGCACTCGGCCTTGCTGCAAGTGTTGGCAAATTTGAATGGGGCGATATTGACGCAATAGACGCATTGTTAGAAGAAGTTGAGAGTGGCACGGGACTTGGATCGGTGATCGCCGATGGAGCCGTCGCTACCGCCAAGAAACTGGGCATTAATCGCGTGCCAGTGTTCAAAGGCCAGGCAATCCCAGCTCATGATCCGCGGGTCGGTAAACCGACAGGTGTAACCTATGCTACCAGTCCAATGGGCGCCGATCATACCGCCGGTCTGAAATATGAAATGGATAATGAGGGTGCAGTAGAACATTCTCTGCGAGAGCAGATATGGAATGCTGCAATTGACACCCTCGGTTTATGTGAGTTTGCGGTTTCGGCCGATCACAGGCAGACACTGGCTTTTGCCAGGGATCTCATTAATGCCTGTTATGACCTTGAGATAACCGAGGATGACCTGGTTGATCTGGGGCGGGATGCACTCCGTGACGAAGTTGAATTCAACAAGGGTGCGGAAATTGCCGATTTTGACCCAATTCCTGATTTTGTTCGCACTGAAGTCCTCCCCCCCATGGGTATGGTCTTCGGTGTCGACCAGGGAGAAATTGAAAAGATCTGGGACAATCTTGACTCTATCGCTGTTCTATAGGGCGATAAGAAGTATCAGTTCCAAACTTCAGTCCCGTAATAACACCACCCCCGGTTTCGCCATGCGCACCCGGGGGTTTGCATTTTTGCCTTAAGTGAATTCCAGCCATGTCTGAGAACAGCAGGTTTTTTTCACTCCTCTTTCCAAAAGAGCCAAGGACTTTCCCCTATCGCAGGGTCTGCATGATGACAATGCGTGTAGCCCACATCCTGACCAGCGGCGTCCTGTTTGGCGGTCTCGTGTTTGACCAGGCTCCTGCAAGCCTTATGCCCTGGCTGTGGGGCGCTGTTCTTTCCGGTACGATAATTCTGGCTATCGACATGCATGCCAGCTGCGCCATTTTGTGTGAAGTTCGCGGTGTGGCTATCGCAATAAAGATGACATTACTAATGCTCGTTAATGTTTTCTGGGAGCAGGGGATACTTCTACTGACGATCATCATGATAGTTGGTGTTTTCAGCAGCCACATGTCAAGAAAGTACCGGCACCGGCTGATTTTCTTCAGCGACCGCATAGTCACGGACGAGAGGCGCGGTTAGCTGCGCCATATTTGGTGCTGACAAATGAGTCAGATGCGATGAAACTCAACACAAGAACATTACCAGACCTGCCACTTGCTCCTGTACTGGCCCGAAGATAGATCAAAGAAGAAAAAGTCAGTATCCTTGCCGTACCTGTATTAGAACAAACACAATCCAGAAATGTTTGATGCTGTAATTAACCGGGCACTAAACGGCAGGATCCCTCTGCTGCTGCTATTTGCTGGCACCATCACTGGCATGTTGGCTCTGCAATTCACGCCCAGAGAAGAAGAGCCACAGATAGTTGTACCCATGGTTTCCGTTCTGGTTAGCGCACCAGGACTGGAAGCCAAACAGGTAGAGCGCCAGGTAACTACGCCCCTCGAAAAATTGCTGGCCCAAATCAGTGGAGTTGAAAATGTTTACTCCACATCCCGCACTTCATCTGCAGAAGTAACACTTAGATTCTTTGTTGGTGAGAATCGTGAAGATGCACTACTTAATACTTATAACAAGCTATATTCAAACCGCGATCAAATACCGTCGATCGTCAGTGACTGGAATGTAAAACCGATAGAAGTAGATGATGTTCCAATCATTCTCCTGGGGCTCTGGAGTGAGGATGCCTCCCTTTATTCAGATTACGAATTGCGCCGAGTAGCTGATGAAATTGCCACTTTCCTGCAGGGAATCAATGATACGAATGAGGTCCATATTGTTGGCGGCCGCCAACGAGAAATAACCATTGAGCTAAACCCGGAAGCGATGGCGGCAAGGCAGACAACCATTCAAAACATCACCTCTGCAATACAGGTGTCAAATGAGCTGGTCAGTGCTGGTGATATGACCTTTGGCAATCAGATCTTAAAGGTAGAGGCCGGGGATTATTTTCAATCTGTTGACGAACTGGCATCTGCAGTTATCAATGTAATTGATGGTATCCCCGTTCACCTCAAGGACGTGGCCTCGGTAAGCGACAGCAGGGAGATAGCGACGCACTACCAATGGCTGGAATTTGGTTCGGGGCACGCCAGCCGGGGGCACGTTAGCCCGGGGCATACGCGCTATCGCCCAAAGCCTGGTGACGCACAAATGATCACCATTAGTGTCGCCAAGCAGCGTGGCTCGAACGCAGTCCGGGTCGCACAGGATGTACACGACCTGATGGAAGAACTAAAAAAGGATGTTCTTCCCCCGGAAATGCATATTGAAGTCCTGAGAGACTATGGTGTCACTGCAAATGACAAAGTGAACGACCTGGTCCTCAGCCTGTCGTTTGCAGTCGTTACGGTCGTAACATTTATTGGCATATTTCTTGGTTGGCGGGCGGCAATGGTTGTTGCGCTGGCAGTCCCCCTTTGCTACGGCTTCACTCTCATACTGGACCTGGCATTCGGATACACGATCAACCGGGTCACGCTATTTGCCTTGATACTCTCGTTAGGCTTACTGGTTGATGACCCCATCACAGGTGTCGACAACATTGAGCGCTTCCTGAGGTCCTCCACCGAGAGCGTCAGGCAGAAAATTGTAATGGCAATGAGTGAAATTAAGATAGCTCTGGTTGTTTCCACCCTTACTATCATTCTCGCTTTCATTCCCCTCGCTTTTATTACAGGAATGATGGGACCTTACATGGCGCCAATGGCTTTCAACGTCCCTGTCGCTGTCATCATAAGCACTTTAGTTGCCTTCTTCGTTACTCCCTGGCTGGCTAAAAAACTTCTTAAACCCAGCCAGGATGTTGATGACACCCTACCCCTGAAAAATATTTACAGCAGGGTTGTTGGTCCCTTTCTCGACAGTCGGCGGCAGGCCAAAAAACTGCTCTATGGTGTCCTCATACTTTTCCTTATAACCGCACTTCTGCCTCTACTGCGATTGGTGCCCTTGAAACTCCTGCCATTTGACAATAAGAGTGAGATACAAGTCCTTATAGACATGCCGGAAGGTTCAACTCTTGAAGCAACTTCTGCTGAAGCATTTCGTGTTGCAGCTGTGACGAAACAACTACCTGAAGTAAAAGCCGTGGGTGTTTTCGCTGGCAGGCCATCACCTAATGACTTCAATGGTATGGTTCGGCGATACCACCAGCGGGTAGCGCCTCACCTGGCGGACCTGAGATTGACTCTCGTAAACAAGGAAGATCGAGTACATCAGTCACATGCAGTCGTACTCCGCTTAAGGCAACTCCTGCGCCAGGCTAACCTGGATGCTGATGTTAAGGTGGTCGAAGTCCCACCAGGTCCGCCTGTTATGGATACACTGGTTGCAGAGATTTACGGCGAGCGAACGACCCCCTATTCATCCCTGATAGAAGCCGCAAAAGAGGTGCAGGAGCGCCTGGCAAAAGAACCGCACGTCGTGCAGATCGACTCAACTGTTCAGGCAACACAACCAGTCACACGTTTCATCACTGACAAGGAAAAAGCGGCACTCTCCGGAATATCTGTGCGAGACATAAACCGGTCTTTGCGCGCTGCTAACGCCGGAACCCTGGTCGGTCATATGAACTTCTCGCGTGAATCAACGCCGTTACCCATTAGAATGAGGTTGCCCCTGGAGGAGCGGTCCAGCGAGGATGATCTAAACAGGCTACAGGTAGGCAGTCAGATCGATATTCTAAAGCAGCAGGGAACGAATGGATTGGATGATGCACCCCAGTCACTGGTATCAATAGGTGAGCTTGGCCATTTTGAAAGGCGAGCAGTTGATCAGGTGATCTATCACAAGGACTTGAGACCCGTTGTGTACGTAACCGCGGAGCTATCAGGCAGAACACCAGCAGAGGTACTTGCTGATGTTACCAGCGATTTTGAAGCCGACGAATCGGGTCAGTCAGATTGGCGAACCAGAACATACCTCGACCCTGGTGGTGGTATTCCATGGAGACTTCCAGAGGGAACGAACATTACCTGGAGTGGCGAAGGCGAGTGGAAAATTACCCTGCGTGTTTTTCGTGATATGGGTCTCGGATTCCTGTTTGCACTTTTTGCAATTTTTATATTGCTCAGCCTGCAGACGGGTTCCAGCACTCTTTCCTTAATAATCATGTCATCAATTCCACTGACAATCATCGGGATAATGCCAGGATTCTGGCTGCTCAATCATCTCGGCGAACGAGAAGTCGCTGGCGCACCAGACCCGGTTCTTTTTACTGCAACTGCCATGATTGGCATGATCGCCCTTGCTGGTATCGTCGTAAGAAATTCATTGATACTGATTGAGTTCATTGAACAGGCGAGGAAGAAGGGCGCTGAGCTGAAGGATGCTTTAATTATGGCCGGCGCTGTAAGGATGCGTCCCGTCCTGTTAACGGCCGGAACAACCCTGCTTGGAAACGTCATTATTACCCTGGACCCTGTTTTCAGCGGCCTTGCCGTGGCAATCATCTTTGGCATAATTTCCTCAACAGTATTTACACTGGTGGTTGTCCCGGTTGTCTACTATCTCGTTTTTGACCCCTCACCAGCACAGGTATCCACCACATGAAGACAAAGCTCATCATCCCTGCAGCCTGCATACTTGGGCTTGCTCTGGCGGTTGCCTGGATGACCAATATTTTCAATGAACGGATTTCTCCCGGGACGGTAGCAAGTGCGGCACAACCAGTTGGTGACCCTATGCCTGTTGTGGCCAGGGAAATCACAATTGTAGAACCTGTACCCGGCACTATCGTTGCCAAGCAGGCAACGGATATTTCATCACGAATTCTGGCAAGGGTGGAAAAAATCCTGGTAAGAGCCGGCGATACGGTCAAACAGGGAGACCTGCTAATTCAACTTGAGCAGACTGATTTACTATCGCGGCAAGCGCAGGCTACAGAACTTGTCAGCGGCACTAGGGCCCGGCTGAAAGAAGCAGACCTGCAGAACAAGCGTATCAAGGAACTATTCGCGCAGGGCATGGTTGCACGCGCGGAGTTGGACCAGACCCAGGCTGCAACAGATTCCCTTCAGGCAGAACTTTCGCAGGCACAGCAATTGCTGAATGAAAAGCAGACGACGCTGCTTTACAGCACCATCACCGCTCCGATTAGCGGACGAATTGTCGACCGGTATGCAGAACCGGGTGATACTGCAACACCCGGTCGCACATTGCTGTCTCTTTACAATCCACAATCCCTCAGAATCGAGGCCCATGTCCGTGAGCAACTGGCACTGTCACTGAATATCGGTGATGCAGTTTCAATAGAAGTCCCATCCCTGAATCGAAAGCTGCAAGGTACGATAGATGAACTGGTTCCAGCAGCCAACGCCGGTGCCAGGAGCTTTCAAATCCATGTGCTGATGGATTATTCAGTCGACCTTCTGCCAGGCATGTTTGCCCGGCTTCTGTTTGACCGGAGAAACGAAGAACGAATACTCGTTCCAATTGACCGAATTGCAACGGTCGGACAGTTGGATATCGTCTGGGTTCTCTTGGAAGGCGGCAGCCAGAAAAGACTTGTTACCACCGGTAAAAAATATAACGATCTGGTTGAGGTGCTGTCAGGACTAAATGAAGGTGACAGAATTCTGCCTATCCAGCCCTAAACTGGATCCTGTTACTCGTCCTGTTGTGCGCGGTACCAGATAGGAGATGACCAGGCGCGCTCCTGGATTGTCTTCTGCAGATCAGGTCGAGGTTCAACGCCAGCCTGAACCGCATCCCAGGTTGACCAGCGGCAGGTTGGGTTTTCCAACACTCGCACATAGTAGAAAGCTTCCTGATCGGCAACAAAGTCCGGGTCCTGCCACACGCTTCTTAACTGAGGAGCACCAACATCAGCATTGATGGAGCAGTCCGCCAGGTTTACGCGGGCGCCGTTATCCGGACAGCGGTGGGTATCTGGATTGACTTCAAGCCCGTCGGAACAAACGACATCATAAACCTGCTCAAAGGTTTCACCGTCTTTCTCGTAACCCTTAATAATCTGCGCACGCTGCAAAGGTGCACCACTCGCATCCTGCGTTGCCCATATTAGAAATTTTGGCACCTTCCCGGTCTCTGCTATCAGGTTGGTTCCCATTGCAACACCAGTCTGATAGGCAGCAGAAACAATATCTGAACGGCTCAACAGGTTTTCATCAAAACCATAGCCAGCAAAAAAGCGAACCTTGATTCGGGGTCCTGTTGTCGCAAAGGTTTCTTTGCGTCGAAAGGCTTCATAGATGGCTTTCCTCGTGTTCTCTTCAGCCCAGACGGCAGCCAGGCCGGACGCCCCCCAATACTCAAAAGAAGAAAGGGACATATAGTCTTTCCCTGCTACTGTTTTCACTGCGCCAGGGAGCAGCCAATTATAAATTTTACTTCGTACCACATCCGTTGGAATAGAGCCGCGGCGCACAGCCGAGCTGTCTAATAAACCTGCCTTGGAAAAGAAAGATACTTCCTGATCAGAACCTCCAGCAACGTGAGTATCGGTGGAGCCAATCAAGCCGAACTTATATGGATTGCTAATGCCCCCTGCCGCTAGTTTGAGGCCACGTAAATAGGCATCACGAACATAGCCACCAGCTGGCTCACTGGGCAGTTTTGTCGCTACCCGGTATGGGGCAATTTCAAAGTCTGCCCACTCATCATTTTTTGACAGCAGCGGATGCGTATCTGAAGTACCTTTAACCTGGGTTATTTCAACCAGTGGTTCATTGCGCATGCGCTGCCCTGCATAGTCATCACTCAACGGATTACCAGCCCAATCGGTCAATTTGAACATCTGGCCGTTGGAGCCATTGGAGTTATGTGGAATGGCGAGACTCTCTATCCCCTTCGCCCGCATGTTATCCATCCAATCCCACAGGCCTTCCGGATTTTGGGAATTGAAGCGTGAAAATGGCATGGCTGGCAGCTTGTCTGAATCCCTGAAAATAACGTTACGATGCAGGTTGCCACGCTTATCAGTGGATGTAGTATATTCATAGGCGACAAATGCAGTGAACTTGCCCGGTACATTCGCCTCATCAGCAGCTTTAATAATATCTAGCCAGGCGGATTTGCTAATATCAACCAGCTGTTTCTGATCGATAGTTCCATTTTTCAATCTACGGCCAACATCACGAACAAAGGTAGAAAAAACCTTGCCGCGTGCGATAAGGCTGGTTTCCCCATAGTTGTCTTCCTCATTCAAATTGTGCAGCGGCTTTGATACTTCGTGGCGTGAAAAAGCACTATTTGTATTGGCCGCTTCTTTTGCAACGCCCAGAAACATGGCGTGATCCGTGACCGCATAAAAATCCAGTGGTCGTTCGAGCTGTATCTGATAACCACCTGGGTGTGTTAGCGCCTGACCCTTGGCATAACGATAGGCATCATAGGGAGTCGCCAGAGTGCCAAAGGCAAAAGCATCAAATGAATAGGTCGTATGGACATGCAGGTCGCCAAAATAGGCATTGCGTTCAGGATTAGGGGCCACCCGAAGTTCGAGGATCTCATCATCAGTTTCCAGGGCAGCATTTTTTTTCTGAACATCTCCTCCAATTGTAGTGTTCGAATTGCTTTGGAAATCAAGATCGGAAGCTTGATCAGAGCAACCAGCCATAACGGTGAACAGCAGGAGTAAATTGATACGTCTCAGTCGTCGCAGAAGGATCACAGGCGAACCTCTTATTAGTATTCTCAAATATCGAGACTAAATGGCTACCACTCGATTCGCAAGAAATTTGCCCAGTAAGCTAAAGCCTTGAACTGGTACCAGCCTGGATTCAAATATCCCGCACGAGGTTTCCACGCCGGGTAGTTGTGTTATATCAATGGTGTCTGCAATGACTAACCCCGCTGGCATAGATACCAACACTCTGCTATGTTCAGCCTGAGGTCATGTGTCCACCGGAGCAGAAAGAGTGCAACTAATTCACAAGGCCATTTGGATCGTCTGCACCGTAACAGCAATTTCCGTGGCTGCTAGTTTCGCCGGCCAGTACTTTTTCGTTATACCCGCACTGAAGAAGATCGAAGCAATCGCCGATCACAAGAACATCGAGCGTGTGCAACTCGGTATCGAACTGATACAGAGACAGGTCGGCGTGATGGCCATAGACATCGCCCCCTGGGACGACACGATGGAATATTTTTCTAACCGGGATCCCGACTATTTAAAACGCAATTTCACCATTCCTGGCCTTTTAAATCAAAGGGTCAACCTCATCATATTTGCCGACAATAATGGGCAGGCACTCTGGTCCAAGCAGGTGGACCTTAATGTTGAAGAATCAGTCGTCCCGGACCCTCAACTGGTGGAACTCCTGGTAACGAGGGCAGGGGAACTGCTGGCCAATTCTCCTGGTGAAATAAGTTCCAAGGCCCTTTACGCACACGCACAGTCCCCCCTGGCGTTCTCCGCACATCGCGTACTGAATAGTGACCGTACCGGTGTATCACCAGGAATAATGATCGTGGTACGTTTCATAGATTCCACGGTCTTCGAAGAAATGGCTACCATGTTGAATCTGGATTTTACTGCAACGGTTGTCACTGCCTCCGATGCCGAGCCACCCAGTATTACCCGCAACCTGCGAAGAAACGATCAGCAAGAGATTCACTGGGTGATGGGTGACAGCCAGGGTTTTCCCATCTTGAATATAGTATCTCGATTAGGCGCCCGTGGTTTTGATGATCGCCTGTTTTCAACCCCGTTAATTCTCTCCACAGCAGCCGTGATCGTGTTCTGGCTAATAGTCTTCTACCTCCTTCGCCAGTTCCTGATAAGCCCGATCGTGCGTGTGGCAGTGAACCTGGTTGCGATTCGGGAAAGCGGTGACTACAGCTTGCGCATGATCGATGACCAACGAGGTGATGAAATCGGCATGCTCAGCAATGAATGTAATGCCCTGTTGCAGCATGTCCAGAAGCAGTCGGAAACGCTCACTTCACTCAGCAAGACCGATGGGCTGACACAGATGGCCAACCGCCGCCACTTCGACCAGGTCTTTGATGATAACTGGGCACTTCTCTTGCGTGGTGGAGAGTCGCTTGGGCTGATGATCTGTGACATCGATTTCTTTAAACCTTACAACGACAATTACGGACACCCCGCCGGGGATGCAGCGCTGAAGAAGGTTGGCCAGGCAATCGCCTCCTGTGTACGCCGGGATTCAGACCTGGCGGCCCGGGTCGGTGGAGAAGAATTTGCCATGTTGTTGCCGGTCAGCGACCTCGAAGGTTGCAAATTGGTCGCTAACAGGGTGCTTGAGGCGGTTCAGGCACTGGAAGTTCCACATGGACATTCACCAAGCGGTATCGTCAGTGTGAGTATTGGGATCGCTGTGATAGTTCCCCCTAGAAATTCAACACCAAGTTACCTCTATGATGCGGCAGACCGTGCCTTATATCTGGCCAAGGAGAACGGGCGCGCACGCTTCGAGGTTACAGATTTATCCAGCGCATCTTGATGGAGGAGTAGCTACTGCCCGATGGAAATCCCTCTGGCCCTTTACCACTCTTGGGGGTAAGTGATACCTGTAGTTTTAGCGGTGGGCCAGAAGGAATTCACTTTAACTCATAATTCTTTCGCTACTTGACTGATACCCCTTTGACCTTTTACCACTCCGGAGGTAATTATTACCTGTAATTTTGGTGGTGGGTTAACAGGAGTTCCGTCAAACATTCTAGTGCCTGATTGAAAACCCTCTGGCCTTTTACCACTCCTGGGGTAACTTAGTACCTGTAATTTTGGCGGTGGGCCAGAGGTATTCTTTCAAACTCACTTTTACACTTTCTATAAATGCAATGATCAGGCCACAATTGGAATCGCAATATAAAACAAGCAGTTAGCGATTTATGAGCGCCTGGCGACGGCAAAAGTGCCAAAAAAAGCGGACACAAATGGCCACATTTTTATCATTTTGCGAGGAAATTTGACTAATCCAAATGTCAAAAAGATGCCTCACTTATCCCACTGTGTGAGACGGCGCTGCTTAATCCAGTTCACGAAAGGCGAGCAAAACCTTTTATAGCCGGCTTGCTTTAGCTTCCAGCCAGTGCGAGATCATCACGGACGGTGCGGCTGGCCATCCAATAATGGAACACGCACCATATATTGACGATAGAGACGACCAGAATAAGGGCGTAGCGGACATTGTCATTGCCAACCATGGGTTCAAGGAAGTCAGATACCATGCCAACCACGAGAGGCCCCAGCCCCAACCCGATAATGTTCAAAATAAAGAACAGGACAGCAGAAGCCATGGCACGCATACGCAGACCCACCAGGCTGTGGGCAAGTGCGAGATTCGGTGCCAGGTACATAGAAAAAGATATGGCAGGAACGAAAGCAAGAAACAGCACAAAACCAGTATGGCTGATGGTGTAGATGGCCAATGAAAATGGCAGCGTAAAGATGGTCGACAGCGCCGGTATCCAAAGGTACCAGCGAAGATCCCTGCCAATCATCCTGTCTGTGACGACTCCACCGAGGAAGGTGCCGAGCGCACCAAAAATACCCCAGATTGCAGACCAGGTCCCCAGGATACCCAGCGTTAGTCCGTGGTTCTGAGTCCAGAAGAGTGGTGCAAAATTAGCCGCCCCGTAACCGATAAAGGCATGTAGCCCGGACGCCAGTGCCATATGCCGAAAAGTCCTGCGCTGTAACAATATTCTCGCCACTTCCAACATGGTTGGCGGGTCTTCGACGACGACTATTTTCTCAGCAAAACCACGGGGTGGCTCCCGAACCGTGAAGCGTAACAGCAGTGCGTAGATGAGACCGGGGATACCAACGACGAAGAAGGCCCATCGCCAGCCAAAATACTGCGCGATCCAACCACCAAGCAGGAAACCTAAAAGGCCACCGAAATTGATACCGGTTGAATAGATCGAAAGCGCCGTGGCACGTTCGTTTCTGTCGAATATATCTGAGATCATCGAGTGGGAAGGTGGGCTGCCACCTGCTTCACCAATCGATACACCAACACGCGCCAGGAGCAACTGCACATAATTCTGCGTCATGCCCGAGATTGCTGTCATCAGGCTCCAGGCACCCAAAGAGATAGCGACAATATTGCGGCGGTTACCCTTATCGGCAAGGCGTGCAATTGGAATTCCAGCGACCACGTAAAAAATCGCGAAGGTGAAGCCGGTGAGCAAACCGAGCTGAGTATTACTCAGGCCCATTTCAGCTTTGATGGGAATCTGCAGAATGTTTAGAATTTGGCGATCAATAAAGTTGAAGGTGTAAACACCCGTCAGGATGAACAGCACATACCAGCGGTACCAGGAGGTGGAATAGAGCTCTTCGCTCCGATGGTCTAGATCAGTATTGGTTACTTCGCCTGCCACATTCGCTCGCCTACATATTGCCGTTATCATGGGGCTACAGGGCCCGTGGTGCAAGGCCGCTCACTATTATGCTAACTTGAAATAAATTATAAGGAAGCAACCATGTCTTATCTGGACCAGGATGGCACGAAAATATATTACGAAGATCACGGCGCAGGTGATACAGCTATCATTCTTAGCCATGGCTACAGTGCAACATCGGCCATGTGGAAAGGTCAGGTAGAGGCATTTGAGGATGACTACAGGATTATAACCTGGGATATGCGGGGGCATGGACTGAGTGACAGTCCTGATGACCCGGGGCTCTATTCAGAAGCACACACAGTAGCTGACATGGCGGCCATCCTTGATGAATGCGGTGTCGGACAGGCAATTGTCGGCGGCCTTTCGCTGGGGGGGTACATGTCCCTCGCTTTCAATCTGGTCTACGGACCAAGAGTAACAGCACTCCTGTTATTCGACACGGGTCCTGGATACAAAAAGGATGCTGCCAGAGACGGATGGAACGAGATGGCTGGAGAAAGGGCAAGAGAGTTCGAGGAAAAAGGCCTCGACGCACTGGGAGCGAGTAACGAGGTGCGAATTTCCAGTCACCGCTCCGCCCAGGGCCTCGCTCACGCTGCCCGAGGAATGCTTGCTCAGGTTGATAGTCGCGTAATCATGTCCCTGCCAGACATCCAGGTACCAACACTAGTTCTCGTTGGTGAACAGGATCACATGTTTATCATCCCTACAGACTATATGACCGCCAAAATTCCAGGTGCCGAAAAGGTGGTGATACCAGATGCAGGCCATGCATCCAATATCGATCAGCCTGCACTTTTTAACCAGGCCGTAGAACAGTTTCTCAACCCGATCCTGTAAACAAAATAGGCCTACAGATTCTGCTTTGAAACTATAGATTTAGAGCTTTCTTCACCGCTGCTTTTGCCAGTACGTCCATCGGGTCAATAGCCCATTCTGTTTGTTTGTCAAACAATAGCGGCAGTTCGGTACATCCTAAGATTAGTTTCTGTATCCCCTTTTCTTGAAACGATTCCCGTATTCGCACTATTTGTTCCTGCAATGTCTCGCCCTTGTTCCCTTTTTTGATTTCCAATATCACATTCATCACTTGCTGCTGGATCTCATCAGTTGGAGTAATAATTTCCAGGGAGAGTTTTTCGCACTTTTCCTGGTATACGTTTGCTCTTATTGTGCCTAATGTAGCTAACAAACCAACTTTTGTCAGGCCTATGTCCTGAATCAGATAGAGGGCTGTTTCTTCAATCATATCCAGGACAGGGATGGTAACCGCCTGACGAATCTGATCAATCCAGAAATGGGCTGTGTTGCAGGGAATCACAATGAATGATGCACCGCCTGCTTCCAAAATCCTTGCAGATTGTTCCAGGGAACTTGCTGCTTTTTCCGGTTGATTATTCAGAATTGACTGCGTCCTATCTGGAATTTTGGGATTGGAATATATTAGGGTAGCGATGTGATCCTGATCTTTTTGGGCTGGAGTAAGCTTGATTATCTTCTGATAAAAAAAAGACGGTTGCTTCCGGTCCCATCCCTCCCAAAACACCAATAGTGTTTTCAGTTTGTTCTGTCAATTTTCCTCCTCTACTTTAGTGAGAACGCTTCATCGTACATTTTAACAATGACGAAAAAAATCGCCTTTTCGGTGCATGTCTATATCGAATCGCTGCGCCACCACGTTCTTAGATACTCTTGGATTCAACCGGTTAATAAGATCTGATGATGGAGCTGATATTCCGCAACAAAGCTGGATATTAGCCACAACCAAGGCAACCTGTATAATTCTGCTCTTCTTATACAATTAATGCAGTAGATGTCCAACACAGATCCCTTGATGACCCGGTATATTAACCAGGTCGCCAGATTCAAATGGTTAGTTGTTTTCCTGGTTTTCGCCTTTACCGGCTATTTTGTAAACCAGCTTCAGTACATCAGGATCACAACCGACTACAAGATTTTCTTCAATGAGGACAACCCGGAACTCCAGGCTTTTGAGTCTCTGGAAACAACCTACACCAAGGCGGACTACTTTCTCATTGCAGTACACACGCAGGACGGGGACCTCTTTAACCCCAGACACCTGCAGGCAATTGTCGAGTTAACTGAAGCAAGCTGGCAGGCGCCCTACTCCATTCGAGTCGACTCGCCATCTAATTTTCAGCATACCACTGCTGAAGAAGACGATTTGCAAATTGCTGACCTTATTGAGGCACCCGAGCAGTTCAAAGACGATGACATGACCCGCATCAGAAGCATCGCACTGGCGGAACCATCCCTTGTGCATCGACTGGTATCAGAAGACGGGAAAACTGCCGGGGTGATGGTGACATTACAGTTCCCGGAAGGTGAAAGCTCCAGCTTTGTCCCTGAGGTTGCGGCTTTTAGCTCGGCGCTCGCAGAGGATTTTTCTGCCAGGTACCCGGAGCTGATATTTGCAAGGACAGGCCTGGCATTGTTCGACCACGCCATGTTCGAGATTCTAAAGAATGATATGGCGAAACTCCTGCCGATGATGCTGGCATTAATTACGCTGCTGATTGTCGCGACCCTGGGATGCTTCTCAGCAGCCATTATCAGCCTGACCCTGCTCATTATGGCTGCGCTCGCCGCTTCTGGCGCCGCGGTCTGGAGCGGCATTATCTTCTCCTCTCCTGTCTCCATGTCGCCCTTGATGGTGCTAACCCTGGCACTCGCCAATTCAATGCACCTCCTGGTCGCTGCTCTTCAGCACATGCAGGATGGCAAGGACAAACAAACTGCCATCACCCAGAGCCTCGGTATAAAATTCAAGCCTGTGATGGTGACTACCATTACAACTGTCATAGGTTTTTCTTCCCTGAACTTCTCCGGTGCGCCACCCATGGGCCAGATGGGATCTGTTGCCGCCGTGGGAATCGTGATCGCCTGGGTATTCTCCATGACCTTCCTGCCGGCTGCCTGGCTGATCATGCCCTTTACTGACCAGACCACCAAAAAGGATGACCGCTCCCACCTGGGGAAAATTGCGACCTTCGTTATTAAAAACAGCAGGGCCTGTATCCTGGTGATGGGTTTGTCATCCCTTGTCCTGATTGCCTTTATTCCACTTAACGAGTTTGGTGAAACATTTAATGAATTCTTTCCAAAATCATCAAAATTGCGCCGTGATACTGACTTCACAACCGCACATTTAACCGGGCCATACACACTTGAGTTCTCACTCGGGTCAGGCAAAACAAATGGCATATCAGAACCAGGCTATCTGCATGAGCTAGATCGCTTTACCAATTGGCTAAAAGAGCAACCAGAGGTAATGCACGTTTACGTCTTTTCAGATGTTCAGAAACGTCTCAACAGGTCAATGCATGGAGACCGGGATGCCTGGTACAGGACCCCCGACAACAGGCAGTTAGCCGCCCAGTACCTGCTACTTTATGAAATGTCACTACCTTACGGGCTAGATCTCAGGAGTCAGATCGATATAGACAAGTCAGCAACCAAGATGGTTGTGATACTGAACGAAATAAACACAACCCTTATTCGTGAATTCAAAGGCCGCTCTGAAAACTGGCTCAGAAACAATGCCCCTGAAGCAATGCAGGTGCAAGGCGCTAGTACCGCTATCATGTTTGCCTACTTGTCTCAGCGAATGATCGGCAGCATGTTGGGGGGTACAGCCATTGCTTTTGTACTCATCGCGGGAGTTCTAATCATCGCCCTTCAGGATCTAAGACTCGGATTTCTCAGCCTGGTACCCAATCTTTTCCCGGTTGCGGTTACCCTCGGCATATGGGCGCTGGTGGTGGGCAAGGTTGGTATGATCGCTTCGGTCATAACGGCCGTCACAATGGGCCTGGTGGTGGACGATACCGTGCACCTCCTCACATCCTACTCGTACGCCAGAAAAACGCTGGCCTATTCCGCCGCTGAAAGCGTTCGCTTCGCCCTGGTGCATGTTGGTAAGGCCGTCTGGTCAACCACCATCAGTCTCGCCGGTGGTTTCCTGGTGCTGGCATTTTCAGAATTCGCTCCCAACTATCAATTGGGAATGCTGGCTGCAATCACGATTTCCATTGCGCTGATACTGGACTTTTTCCTGCTTCCCGCGCTGCTTATACAGTTAGATGGTGACGACAAACAAATAGTTAGCTGACGCGTTACCCAGGTTAACTCCCTGAACTATTCAGCAGTTTCTTTTTTGATTCCTGGAATAGGGCATCGATAGATTGCCAGACAACACCACCTTCACCATTACCTATGATATTGCCGTTCAGTTCCCCTACCGGCCATGCCTCGTGCCCCGTGGATGAGATCCAGATCTCATCTGCATCAGCCAATTCCTCCTCACTGATATTTCTTTCTTCAAGGGGCAGGTTGGCTGACCTGGCCAGTTCAATAATGTGTTTACGGGTAATGCCGTGCAGCAGGTACTTGCTTTTCGGTGGCGTGATGATGATGCCATCCTTAACTATAAAGAGGTTAGATAAGGTGGACTCAGTGACCAGGCCGTCGCGAATCAGGATTGCATCATCAAACCCTTCATCTAGTGCTTCATTCTTAAGCAGGCCGTTGGCAATCAGACTAATTACTTTAATATCACCTTTGCCCCAGCGAAAATCCACTTTTGTCACCATCCTGTATGGGATTACAGATTTTCTTTCCAGCATTGGGGCTGCCGTCACTGTCACCAGCACAGTAGGCTTTACACCCACGGGATATTGATGATCACGTGTAGCTGCCACACCGCGGGTTACCTGCAGATATACAAAGGCCGTCTCTTCCCCACTCCTTTCAATCGCCTCGGCAAAAAGGTCTTTCCATTCATCATCACTAAAGGGTGGTGTAATCCGTATTTCGGCCAGACTTCTACGCAGGCGCGCCAGGTGCTCATCCAACGTGAACACTTGTTGCCAGTAGACTGGCATGACTTCGTAGACTCCATCTCCAAACATGAAACCCCGGTCCAATACCGAGATCTTAGCCTCTTCAGGTGCCTGCCACTTTCCGTTCAGGTAAGCGATTGCCATAAAATCAACCGATTTGGTTGGTACCTAAATCAGCCCTTCTCCTATTTTCCCGTGAAAACTGGTTCCCTTTTGTCTACAAATGCCTGTACAGCATCCCTGTGATCCTGTGTCTGGCCACAATGTACGTGATGGGTCGCCTCAAGATCCATACAATCATCCACTTCTCCCACCAGCGCTCGGTTCAGATTTTCTTTCATATAGCGATAGGCAACACTTGGCCCCTTTGCAAGACGGTTAGCAATCTCCATGGTCTTGTTCATTAATTCTTCCGGTTCACATACGTAGTTGGTCAAACCGATGCGAAGTGCTTCGTCAGCTGTTATCCGATCCGACAAGTAATACAATTCCCTAGCTTTCGCAGTACCAACCAGTTGTGTCATGAAGTAGCTGCCGCCATAGTCACCAGAGAATCCCACTTTGGCGAACGCCGTTGTCATTATAGCGGTACTCGCCATTATGCGGAGGTCACAGGCAAGCGCATAAGACAACCCGCCCCCCGCCGCGGCACCAGGCAGTGCTGCAATGGTGGGCTTGGGCATTTTGAACAGTTTTCCCGAGGTTGCTCGCTGGTGCACCCGCTGAAGGTGAATCGCGCCATCTATAGTATTGTTACCAATGGTTCCATCACCGGCAATCGCCATACCCTTAACATCACCACCTGCACAAAACCCTTTTCCGGCACCGGTTAGCACAATACACTTCACCGCCGCGTCCAGTTCAAAGTCCGACAGACACTTCTGCAGTGCAGCGTTCATCTCTCCTGACATGGCATTTAGCGCTTCTGGTCGATTAAGTGTGAGCACAGCAACACCCTCATCCACTGTCGCCAGCAGGTCCTCTGTCCCTGTATCAATTGTTGTCATATGAGATCCCCCAAATCTTTCTTCAAGATCTGAAGAAAGTGTATCACAGCATCAAGGATGACAGATTGACTCGGTTCCAGTAGATTGATGTTTCGAATTTTACCGGTAGTTATAGATGCAAAAGTTACTGATCGCCAATCGTGGTGAAATTGCCATCCGCATTGCCCAAGCAGCAGCAGAAATGGGTATACATTCTATTGCCGTATTCCCCGAGGATGATGCGTCTTCACTACACCGGCAAAGGGCTGATGATTCAGTACAGATCCCAGGAACGGGCGCCAGGGCCTACCTTGATCAGGACGCAATACTGAATGCTGCCAGAGAGCATCAAGCCAATGCGATCCATCCCGGGTATGGGTTCCTCAGCGAAAATGCCGATTTTGCAGAAGGCTGCGAAAATGCTGGTATGAGATTCGTTGGGCCTACTGCAGCGCAGCTGAGACAGTTTGGTGACAAGGGCAGTGCTCGCTCGCTGGCAACTGAATGCGGTGTGCCGCTCATACCGGGGACCAACCAGGATACAACTTTGGCTGAAGCGTTGGCTTTTTTTGAGAAACTCAATGACGGTGAACAGCTGCTTATCAAGGCGATTTCAGGGGGCGGTGGGCGCGGCATGCGCAGGGTTGAAACAAAAGAACAATTGGAGAAAAACTACGAGCGGTGCCGCTCAGAATCCAAACTAGCATTCGGCAATGATGCAGTTTATGTGGAAGCCTTGATACCTGCTGCTAAACATATCGAGATTCAAATTGTTGGTGATGGACAGGGACAGGTTACCCACCTGTGGGAACGCGAATGCTCGGTTCAACGTCAAAATCAAAAGCTGGTAGAGATTGCACCAAGCCCAACCCTACCAGACGATATTCGCCAACAACTTATATCTGCCGCAATGGGGATGGCAAAAAGTGCTTCCTTTCAAGGCCTCGGGACATTTGAGTTCCTGCTGGATCAGCAAGATGCTGGCAAGTTCTATTTCATTGAGGCAAATCCGCGCCTCCAGGTCGAGCACACGGTTACTGAAGAAATTACCGGTGTCGACCTGGTCCAGGTACAGCTCAGGATTGCCGACGGAGAATCACTCCAGGACATGGGCTTGTTGGAACCTGGTCTTCCCTCCGGTTATGCGATCCAATGCAGGATCAACATGGAGACCATTTCCAAAAAGGGTGCGTTCAAACCCTCTGGTGGGCTGATTTCAGTTTACGAACCTCCTGGTGGGCCTGGCATCAGGGTGGATGGATTTGGTTATGCGGGCTATCAGACCTCCAGCCGATACGATTCACTGCTGGCAAAGCTTGTTGTACATTCCGACTCGACGGACTACTCAAGGGCTGTTGAAAAGGCTCGCCGGGCACTGGACCAGTTTCGGCTTGAGGGGTTTGAGGTCAACATCCCATTTCTCGCAAACCTTCTGGCTCGTCAAGACTTTGTGAACAACGACATCCATACTCGCTATGTCGATGAACATATGGCTGAACTTACCGCCGGGATTTCAGCCCCACCATTGCTCCAAGCCGCGGGCACTACGAAATCCGACCTGGCTGGAATCCGACTGGAGAGCACTGATCCGTTGGCGGTTTTGGACCATGGTAAATCCATAGAACAAACCGGGGAGCCAGTTGTAGATCTTCATACAGAAGGTCCAGAAAATACCACACCCATCACTGCCCCATTGCAGGGCACCGTCATAGAGATTTCTGTTCAAGTTGATGACGAGATCTACGCGGGACAGGAAGTAATAGTGATGGACGCAATGAAGATGGAGCATGTCATCGAATCGCCGTTCAGTGGAATCGTTAGACTGGTCACCGTCGAATCCGGTGATGCTGTTTTTGAAGATCACAACCTTTTGTTTATTGAGCAAATGGAAGTTTCTCGCACTGGCACCAGTTCTAAGCAACAGCTGGACCCGGACTACATTCGTCCTGATTTGGCAGAAGCCTATCAGCGGCATAGTTACAGCCTGGATGAAAATCGTGAAGTTGCAGTTGCAAAGCGGAGAAAGACCGGGCACCGCACTGTGCGTGAGAATATTGCTGATATTTGTGACCCGGATACCTTCATTGAATATGGCTCCCTTGCAATTGCTGCTCAACGGCGAAGGAGGTCCGTAGAGGACTTGATGGAGAATACGCCCGGCGATGGCATGGTGACCGGCATTGGTAGTGTCAACGGAGAGCTGTTTCCCGATCAGAATACTCAATGTGTGGTCATGTCCTATGACTACATGGTGCTGGCTGGAACCCAGGGCCTGCAGAACCACCGCAAGAAGGATCGTATGTTTGAACTGGCAGCCAAGCTCAAAATTCCAGTTATCCTGATCGCCGAGGGCGGGGGTGGCAGGCCTGGTGATACGGATGGAGCTGGCATCGCTGGCCTCGACTGCCTGGCATTTCAACTATATTCGCACCTTAGCGGTCTCGTTCCTCGAATTGGCATTACCACTGGCCGCTGCTTCGCCGGCAATGCTGTGCTTCTTGGCTGTAGTGACATCGTCATCGCTACTGAAGATTCAAATATAGGAATCGGTGGTCCTGCCATGATCGAGGGTGGTGGACTGGGTATTTTTCGACCGGAAGAAGTTGGCCCAATGGATGTGCAGGTGCCAAACGGTGTCGTTGATATCGCGGTTAAGGATGAAACTGAGGCTATGGCAATAAGTAAGAAACTGCTCTCCTATTTTCAAGGTCCAATTGAGGAATGGTCCTGCGATGATCAGCGGAAACTGCGCGCATCTATCCCGGAAAACAGGCTCAGAATCTATGATATTCGCGATGTGATTCGCCTCCTGGCTGATGATGATTCCGTTACTGAACTTAGGCCTGACTTTGGTCTTGGCATGGTCACTTCCTTTATCCGCATAGAGGGCAGACCGGTCGGTCTGATTGCCAATAACCCGGCATTTCTGTCTGGTGCTATAGATAGTGAGGGCTCGGATAAGGCGGCCAGGTTTATGCAACTGTGCGATGCCTTTGATATTCCCATTGTCACGCTCTGCGATACGCCGGGAATTATGGTGGGTCCTGAAATCGAGAAGACAGCCCTGGTGCGGCATGCAAGCAGAATGTTTGTCACCAGTACCAGTTTGACCGTACCGCTCTTCTCTATCGTGCTGCGCAAGGGTTACGGTCTGGGAGCG
The DNA here is from genome assembly GCA_002726655.1 of Gammaproteobacteria bacterium. GTDB lineage: Bacteria > Pseudomonadota > Gammaproteobacteria > Pseudomonadales > Azotimanducaceae. The sequence continues at coordinate 5,095 of PBRP01000064.1, read as the reverse complement.
CAGGCCATGACCGGAGGTGGTTTTAAGGCATCCGTATTTACGGTGACCTGGCCAACCGGCGAATTCGGTGGCATGGGGCTGGAAGGTGCCGTGAAACTTGGATACCGCAAGGAACTTGAAGCCATTACCGACCCGGAGGAAAGGGTAAAGGAATATGAAAAGCGCGTTGCCGGCATGTACGACCGCGGTAAGGCCGTCAACTACGCCACTGCATTTGAAATCGATGAGGTGATCGACCCTAAAGATTCACGGCACTGGATCATGGCAGGCTTAAAGTCTGCAGGAAAACCAGAGCCACGTGATGGTAAAAAACGACCCTTTATAGATACCTGGTAAGAAATTGACCTTAGGTCAATTTCTTACACCCGGCAGCTGTTTCGCCCAGGCGAAATTGCGAGAGGGTACCTACCTTTGGTCAAGCCACTTACTACAGTGCAAGTGAAAATATCCTTGAGGGTAAGTGTTTGACCTTCGGTCAAGCCACTTACTAGATCAGTGCTGGCGAAATTAGCGTGAGGGTAAGCGTTTGACCTATGGTCAAGCCACTTACTAGATCAGTGCCATCGAAAAGATCCACAGGCACATGCCAAGACCGACAGCAAAACAGAGCACTCGCACCAGTCCAAATCCGGCAATATAGAATCCGCCATGGCAAACTCTTGCTACTACCCAGATTATTGCTGCCAATGACCAGTAGCCTTCCGGGTCAACCCCCGCCATAAATGCTGCCAGATTAGCTACGGAGAAAAGACCGAGGGCCTCCCAGGCATTAAGTTGTGCGGCCCATACGCGAGCGCCAGTATCAACCAGCCCCATGCCCTGGGCGCGTGGCTCGCCTATATCAACCTCGCCAAATTGCTTGTTCTTGAACGGCACGGACACAAAGTGCCAGACGTAGGGCAACATGGCACCAATCAGTAAACACCAGAGTTGAACCGTCATTTTGATCTCCAGGGGACTTAGGTATGACTATCCTATCGGGGATAGCTAGGAGAGAGCAACCCTAGCCTTCGGTACGACAAGACCGGCGACATCGACCCTTTGCTTATATACTGCTCCCGCTCGGTCTGAATCCATACCGCCAGAACCGGTGACAATGTACAGATCCTTCATGTCCTCACCACCAAAACAGACACTGGTACACATTGGCTGCGGAATCTTGATGATTTCAAGGAGGTCTCCCGCCGGGTCATACACGCCGACACCGTGACCGCCATTTGCGAGCGCCACCCAGACCCTGCCATCTTCGGATACAGCCAGGCCATCCGGCCCACCTTCATCTATCTGGGCAAATACCTGTTTCGGTCCAAGCGAACCATCCTCAGCAATTTCATAACCGTTTACTACCCGGCGCGGCGTATCCGAGTGGTACAGGGTTCTGCCGTCAGGGGAGACCCCTAGACCATTGGCAAGTTGTACATCTTCACCAACCTTTCTTGAACTTCCATCCAGATCGATCAGGTAAAGATCACCAGCCTGCGGTTCCCTGCCATCATCAAATACGGGGCTCGACCCAAGTGAACCTGCATAAATACGCCCCTTACTATCCGTGGTTATATCATTGAAACCAACCAAATCATTCTCTTCATCACGATCCAAAACCGTGATGGTCGGGCCACCATCAAATGACTTAAAAGAGATATTTCTGCCGCTGACAATAAGACCACCTTTCTCGTGCAAGGACATGCCACCTATCCCGCGCCGATGTTCAAACACCGTACTGACCTTGCCTTCGGGGTCAACGCAAAATACACCACCTACCAGTACATCGCTAAATAGTAATCCTTTCCCCGGTATCCACAGCGGGCCTTCTACCAGGCTGTAACCATCACAAAGTTTTTGCATGTTATTCCTTTCATGAACCAGCAAATCGTATCAGTACACCGGCCGCCACCGCAGAACCTATGACTCCAGCTACATTCGGACCCATGGCGTGCATCAGCAGAAAATTATGTGGATTTTCTTCCAGGCCAACCCTGCTGGCGACCCTTGCTGCCATAGGTACCGCTGAAACACCCGCAGCGCCTATTAGCGGGTTTATTTTCTGCTTCGATACCAGATTCATGAGTTTGGCCATGAGCACACCGGCTGCTGTGCCGATGCAAAAAGCCACCATTCCCAGACTGAGGATACCAAGGGTTTCCATCACCAGAAACTGGTTTGCCTGAAGCTTCGAACCAACAGCCAGCCCCAGTAAAATCGTAACAATATTAATCAGTGCGTTCTGAGTTGTGTCACTGAGCCTGTCAACCACACCACATTCTCGCATGAGATTACCGAAACAGAACATGCCAAGAAGCGGGGCTGCACTCGGGACCATCAACGCGACCAGTAATAACAGCGTGAGGGGAAAGAATATTTTCTCCCGCCGGGACACAGCCCTTAGCTGTGTCATTTCAATTTGCCGCTCTTTTTTTGTCGTAAGCAACCGCATTATTGGTGGCTGGATCAAAGGCACTAACGCCATGTAGGAATAGGCCGCGACAGCAATAGCACCCAGCAAGTGCGGCGCAAGCTTGCCCGCCACGTAGATTGCTGTCGGTCCATCAGCTCCCCCAATGATCCCTATGGCTGAAGCCTCGGCGATGTTGAAATCGAAAATACCAAGGCTGGTTAAGGCTAGCGCACCGAGGAGTGTTGCAAAGATGCCGAACTGTGCTGCAGCACCAAGAAAAAGGGTCTTCGGGTTGGCCAGCAATGGGCCAAAGTCAGTCAAGGCCCCGACTCCCATAAATATCAACAACGGGAAAACACCAGTCTCAATTCCCATCATGTAGAACTGGTGCAGCACACCATCGCCAACTGCTATATCGACACCAGGAATATTGCTGAGTATGCCGCCAAATCCTATTGGCACAAGGAGCAGCGGTTCAAACCCCTTCGCTATCGCAAGATACAGAAGCAGCAGGCCAATGCCGAGCATCACCAACTGGTCTAACTCCAGTTGGTAGATACCGGTACCACGCCATAATTCGAGTAACTGCTCCACTTGGATTACCTGGTTAGCCTAATGTAATCAATGTATCACCGGCACCCACAGCATCACCTTCCTGCACCAGGATCTCGGATACGGTACCTACTTCACCGCTTCTGATTTCGGTTTCCATCTTCATTGCCTCCAGCACCACAACAACATCACCGCTTTTAACCGCATCACCTGGCTTGACTAGTACTTTGAATATATTTCCCGCAAGTGGTGCGGTTACCCCATGGGTTGTGACCGCAGCCGGGGTTACCGCTTCAACCGGTGTCGTGGATTCTATATTGCCCCCGGATGAAACTTTCACTACGAACTGCTTGCCCTCTACTTCGACGCTGTAAACTTCCGTCGCTGACACTGAGGTTGATGCCGCGCTCTTCGCAGCAGCCTGAACAGGCTCGATTCCAAGTGGCGGCTCAAAGGCATCAGGGTTATTACGATTGGCGAGGAATTTCAGCCCTACTTGCGGAAACAAGGCATAGGTCAGCACATCGTCATCAATGTTTTCACCAAAGACCAAATCTTTTTCTTTCTGTAATCCCTGCAATTCAGACTTCTGCGCCTCGAACTCAGCAGGAATATTGTCAGCAGGGCGGCATGTAACAGGATCACTTCCCTCAAGGACACGCTCCTGTAATGCTGCATTCACGGGTGCCGGTGTTGCCCCATACTCGCCTTTGAGAATACCCGCCGTCTCTTTGGCAATGGTTTTGTATCGCTCTCCTGTCAGCACGTTTAGTACTGCCTGGGTACCGACTATTTGCGAAGTTGGAGTCACTAACGGGATAAAACCAAGGTCTTCTCGCACTCGCGGTATTTCAGCCAGTACGTCATCCAGTTTTTCTGTTGCATTCTGCTCGCGAAGCTGGCCCTCAAGGTTAGTCAACATGCCACCCGGTACCTGCGCTACCAGTATTCGTGAATCAACCCCTTTAAGTGCACCTTCAAATTTCACATATTTTTTCCGTACTTCACGAAAATAGGCGGCAATTTCTTCAAGTGATTCGATATCGAGACCTGTATCCCGATCCGTCCCCTGAAGGATGGCAACCAGTGATTCGGTGGGAGAATGACCATAGGTCATGCTCATGGACGAGATTGCTGTATCAACATTATCAATGCCCGCTTCAATCGCCTTTAGGTAGGTCGCGGTGGACATTCCCGTTGTCGCGTGACAATGCATATGTATAGGGATGCTAACGATTTTCTTCAGCCGCGACACCAGGTCAAATGCATTGTAAGGCGTGAGTAGACCAGCCATATCCTTGATCGCAATTGAATCCGCTCCCATATCCGCGACCCTGACTCCCATTTCAACCCATGAGTCGATGTTGTGGACCGGGCTCACCGTATAGGAGAGCGTTCCCTGTGCATGCTTTCCCTCTTTACGAACCGCAGAAATTGCCCTCTCAATATTCCGTGGATCATTCATGGCATCAAATACACGGAATACATCGATGCCGTTTGCAGCCGCCCGTTCCACGAACTTGTCAACGATATCGTCCGCGTAGTGCCTATAGCCCAGTATATTCTGCCCACGGAACAACATTTGCTGCGGCGTGTTCGGCATGACCTTTTTCAGCTCACGGATTCTCTCCCAAGGGTCTTCACCAAGGAAACGAATACAGGAATCGAAGGTAGCACCACCCCAGCTTTCCAGTGACCAGAAACCAACCTGGTCCAGCTTTTCTGCAATCGGCAGCATATCGTCAATACGCAACCGTGTGGCAAATAGCGACTGGTGGGCATCGCGAAGCACTACATCGGTAATACCAAGGGGATTTCTTTCACTCATGGTTTTAGTGGACCTCGTGGTTACTCAATCTTTCGTTTACGGTGTTGGTAAATTGCAGCACCAATCGCTGCGTAAATTTTCGGATCAAGCCCGGTCTGCTCCAGAGGTTCATTGCCCCCACGCTCGGTCAAAGCTACCAGTGCCGACATCGACATTGTGGCTGCCACCAGCAGGGTGAGGAACAGGAAAACCGTCCCCATCCCATAAAGTGCAAGGTTTAGTCCCTCGGACATTAGTTCAGACATGCTATCAAACCAAAAAAACTAGAACTCCAGGTGAGAATATATCATCTATAGCCCAATAATGAAGTTGACCTATCT
>PBRP01000063.1 GCA_002726655.1 Gammaproteobacteria bacterium | reverse complement strand
ATCCCTCCATTAATCATTGTAGCTTTTCTCTCAGAATTTCATAGGGTGTTCTGCCACCAAATGCGGAGTGGGGCCGGGTTGTCCAGGACTGTTTCATCAAACAGGCTCGATGCCCAGGTCATGTCACAGTCGGCACACCCACTTTGGGTCCCATGATGCTCAGTTGCTTGACTGCGAAGGGAATCGTGATGGTTGACCGGACCGTGACCGTGATGAGCCACCATTTGAAAGGCTTTTACTGAACCAAGCCCCTTGCTGCCATCGCAGAGAATAACCGCTATGTCGAGCGGTCCATTCCCAATATTCGCAATCATCAACCCCTGTGGTATGAAGCTACGAATTCCAAGGGCAAGCAGCAGTAATAAAATTACCGTGCTATTTAGTCTGGATGGTGACGATGACATGTTTCGGGCAGTCGGATACGGATTACTAGTTTTAGATACCGGCTATCATATTGGTCTATTGCAATTTTGTGTTTGATTTATGTCAAGGCAAGATAGTCCTGTGTGAACTTTTCGATACTAAAATCCAGTCTGGAACCAGCCAGTTTGCAGCCGGCCAGGTTGCTAGATATCCGATTCCGGGTAGGCGCTAGATAATTTGACGGTGCATTTCCGAAGAAAATCGGTACTATCCACGAATGGGAATAAGGGAAGGTGATGAACAAACTGCTGTTAGGGATGGTTATCGTGGCTGTATTGGCAGGGATCTATGCCAATAACCGGGAAAACAATGAGCTCGTTGTCAGTGTCGTAGAGGTGAAACTTGGTGATGTAATTGCCTCGGTAACCAATACGCGCGCCGGTACCGTAGATGCCTGTCGGCGCTCAGGAATCGCACCTTCGACGGGTGGCACTATCGCCGGACTTTATGTGAAAGATGGAGATTCTGTCGAAGCAAATCAACTGTTACTTGAGTTGTGGAACGCAGACTTCAAGGCGCAGTTGAAACTTGCGGAACGTGACGCGGTCGCGACTCGGTCACGTAGTCGGCAATCTTGTGTCACTTCCAGCGTTGCCCAGAGAAAGGCCGAACGCCTGGTTCGGTTGCAGGAAAAAAATGTAGCCTCTGAGGATGCGGTGGAAGCAGCCGTGGGTGATGCTGAATCCAGTGCTGCGGCCTGTGAGGCATCAAAAGATGCCGTCAAGGTTAAGCAGGCCGCTATCGCAATAGCGCAGGCAACTTTGCAACGAACGCAGTTACGTGCACCCTTTGCGGGTGTCATTGCAGAGATCAATGGTGAGTTGGGTGAATTTGTGACACCGTCGCCAGTTGGCGTTCCCACGCCACCTACCGTGGACCTGATAGATAATAGCTGCCTGTACATTATGGCGCCCATTGATGAAGTGGATGCACCTGAAGTCAGGGCAGGGCTCAAGGCCTGGATTACTCTAGATGCATTTAAGAAACGCCGATTTTCAGGCGAGGTACGGCGAGTCGCACCCTATGTGCTTGACCTGGAAAAGCAGTCCCGAACTGTCGATGTCGAGGCGGTCATTGATGATCCGGATATGGCTATTCTATTGCCAGGATACAGTGCTGATGTTGAGGTTATCATTGATGAACGCCATGGCGTACTCTATGTGCCGACTGTCGTGGTGCTGGAGGATTCCAGCGTATATGTGATTCCTGCTGGCGGTGGCCTGGTCGAAAAACGCATCATAGAAACGGGGCTGTCCAACTGGGAGCAGACTGAAGTTGTCAAAGGGCTGGAAGAAGGAGATTTCGTGATCCGTTCGATTGATCGCGAGGGTGTCGCTGATGGTGTGAAGGCCCGGATTGAATAGCTCACTATGATTCGTTTCGAAAACATCTGTCGTGATTTCAAAGTAGGTGATGAAGTTGTTCATGCCCTGAAAGATGTTAACCAGCATATTGAAATTGGGGAGTATGCGTCTATCATGGGACCCTCTGGCTCCGGCAAGTCGACCCTGCTGAATGTACTGGGACTGCTTGATACACCAGACTCGGGCCGTTACTGGTTGAATGGTCGCGATGTTTCCCAGTTGGCGGATGATGATCTGGCAGCAACCAGGCAGGAAATAATTGGCTTTGTGTTCCAGTCCTTTCACCTGATTCAACGAATGACTGCATTAGAGAATGTTGAATTGCCGATGGTGCTTGCCAGGGTGGCACCGGCAGAGAGACGAGACAGGGCTCATCAGATGTTGTCTAAGACAGGGCTTGAGGACCGCATGAATCACAGGCCGGATCAGTTGTCCGGGGGGCAGCGGCAGCGGGTCGCAATTGCCCGTTCCATCGTGATGGAACCGAAAGTATTGTTGGCTGACGAACCCACTGGCAATCTCGATACACAGTCTGGCAAGGAAGTGCTGGATATCCTGGAAGGTCTACATGCGGATGGACTGACCCTGATACTGGTTACTCATGATCCGGTCATTGGTCAAAGATCCCACCTGCATTTAAGAATGATTGACGGTGTTATCCAAGCTGAGCGACGGCACCAGCAACGACGGCCCGAGGACGACAGCCATGCGCCTGTTTGATCGAAACCAGATGGCGATGACAGCTGTGGTGCGATATCCGCTGCGCAGCAGCATGCTACTGGTGGCCATCGCAATCGGCGTGGCAGCCGTGTTGGTATTGACCTCTCTCGGAGAGGGTGCACGACTGTATGTCACCAGCCAATTCAACTCGCTGGGTACACATTTATTGTTTGTTATGCCCGGCAAGAATGAAGTAGGGGGACTTGGCGGCATGGCGGGTTCCCTCGGTGGTTCACCAAGACCCTTTACCCTAGCGGATGTCAGGGCCCTGGGGCGCAGTCCCTATATTGATACGACGACACCCATGGTGATGGGAGGTGCCAATATCAACTACCAGGGTCTGGAGCGGGATATCGGGGTGCTGGGTACAACCCATACCATGCAACGGCTGTTCGAATATGAGATGGAGAGTGGACGTTTTCTACCAGAGCTGGATCTTGACAACGCCTCACCGGTCTGCGTGATTGGTGACACCATTGCCAGGGAACTCTTCGGCAATGCTGAACCGGTGGGCAAGTGGGTACGAATGGGGGACCGACGAGTTCGTGTGGTTGGTGCGCTGGCGCAGGGGGGGCAGTCTGGCGGGCATGACCTCGATGAAGCGGTATTTGTGCCGATCGCCTTTGCCATGCAAATGTATAACAGGGAATCGGTTATGCGCATGATGGTGGAGGTGACCAGCGATGAGGCGATGGTGAAGGCCAAAAAGGATGTTCAAGACATTATCAGAGCCCGACATTTTGGTCACGATGATATTACAATCATGGATCAGGGAACTATCCTTAACACCTTCAACAAGATATTCCTGGTTTTGACTTCGACTCTGGGTGGCATCGCTGCTATCAGCCTGGCAGTAGCAGGCACCCTGATTATGAACGTAATGCTGGTAGCGGTAAGTCAGCGAACAGCTGAAATTGGCCTGCTCAAAGCGCTGGGCGCGAGGCGCAGTCAAATTATCGGTTTGTTTCTTACAGAGGCGATCATGCTGAGTCTGCTGGGTGCAATCGTGGGTGTTCTTGTCGGCTATGCTGCCATCGAATTTCTGCGCTATGTTTATCCTCTGGTGGATTTCCAGGCACCTGACTGGGCGGTGGTCGCAGCAGTTTTGACGGCCGTGGCCAGCGGTTTACTGTTTGGTATCATGCCAGCTCGACATGCGGCTGACTTAGATCCGGTGGAAGCGCTGGCAGGTAACTAATGATCTCACGAGATGTCATTAGCTTTACCCAGCGCGCGGTGCTGTTCAACCGGTTGCGTTCGGGCCTGACTTCGCTGGGCATTGCCATCGGTGTTGCAGCGGTCGTGATACTGACATCCATGGGGGAGGGGCTGAATCACTACATGGCCGTGGAGTTCAGCCAGTTTGGCACCAACAACATCCGTGTCGCCCCGGGGAAACCGGAAACCATGGGGCTCGGTCCCGGCATCATGAACACCTTGCGCCCCCTGACCATCGAAGACGCTGAAGCATTGGGCCGCTTACCCTACGTGGTCGCGACAACACCAAATCGGATTGGCAGATCTGAAGTGGAGGCCAACAGTCGTATTCGGGTTTCCAACGTGATTGGTACGGGTCCTGACATGGCGGACGTATTTCAGCTGGAAATGGCAGCCGGCCAGTTCCTGCCGCTGGATGATCCCTTGTCACCCCGTGCCCTTGCAGTTATTGGCGCCACTATCCAGGAGGAATTATACGGTAGCAGTAGCGCGCTCGGTGACCGCATTCGTATTGGTGGCAGTCGCTTTCGGGTAGTCGGAGTGGCTAGTCCCAAGGGTGATTTACTGGGTGTCAACATAGACGAATCTGTAGTGATACCTGCAGCCCGGGCGATGGAACTGTATAACGTCAACAGTGTGCTGGATATCACTGTGCGTTTTGAGGAGAAGGCACCAGTAGACGAGGTGGTAGCGAGCATGCGTCGCCTCATGCTTGCCCGGCACGGCGTCGAGGATTTCAATATCGCCACCCAGCAGCAGATGATGGAAGTTCTGGGCTCGGTACTGGATGTGCTGACCATTGCAGTCGCTGCCTTGGGCAGCATTTCACTCTTCGTTGGCGGTGTTGGTATCTTTACCATCATGACCATAGCCGTGCGTGAACGTACGCAGGAGATAGGTCTGCTTCGCTCCATCGGAGCTACACGGTGGCAGATTCAAAACCTGTTCCTGTCTGAATCAGTGGTGCTGGCCGTTATGGGTGGCGTCATGGGTCTGTTGCTTGGTGGTATTGTGGTGGCAATTGTCAGCGTTACCATCCCGACGCTGCCGGTACGCCTGTCAGTGCCCTATATCATTGCCGCCGAGTTGGTGTCGGTCGCCATTGGCCTGATCGCCGGTGTGGCGCCCGCTACTCATGCCGCCAGGCTTGACCCCCTTGAGGCCCTGCGTACGGAATGAAACTAGGCATCAACATTCGTAACATGGGGCCGCAGTCATCACGTGAAATCATCTCTGCGTGTGCCATCACGGCTGATCAGGAAGGGCTGGATTCGCTCTGGATCGTGGAACATATCGCGATCCCTCCGGATGATGCTGAAGGCTCCGGTGGCCGTTATCTGGACCCCTTGATTACCTTGTCATATCTCGCTGGTAAAACAGAGCGAATCAAACTGGGTACTGGTGTTTTGATACTGCCGTACAGGCCGCCCTTGATTACGGCGAAGCTCATTGCCACACTGCAGGAACTGGCGCAAGACCGGCTAAAGCTCGGGGTTGGTCTTGGATGGATGAAAAGTGAATTTAGAGCGCTGGGTATCGACATGCGAAAGCGTGCCCAAGATTCAGAAAAGGTGCTGCAGTTCTTGCATGAAGCATTTGATAATGATGTCGTCGAACAGAATGAGCAGCCTTTCATTTTTAGCCCAAGACCGGCGCGGCCTCCTATTATTGTTGGTGGTACTGCGCCGCATGCAATCAGGCGGGCGGTAGAATATGGTGATGGCTGGATGCCAATGGGGCTAAAGCCGGATGCGCTCAAGCCTATCGCGGAAGACTACAGAGACCAGGCGAGGGCGGCGGGTAAAGCGGACCCTGAGATTGTGGTGATGTCCAGGCTGCCGCTTGGAGAACGGAACCATTGCAGGGAAGTGCTGGAGGCATATGAAGATGCCGGAGCAACCACTCTGGTTCATGGGCAGAAATATGACCAGGCGATAGAGCTGCAGGATGCAATCAGGCGACTGGCATTGATGCTATAGAAAGAATCTATTTGCCAGACTAATCAATCCGGTGCTCAACCAAGAACCGCTTCTGCAAATGCCTCGATTTCACGCAGTGGATTCTGCCCACCGCTATTAAAGATAATCTCCGTGGTTCCGGTTTCTGCTTCTGCGGATACAAATTCACGAATCTGTTCTGGTTCACCCACCCAGCCGGTCCATTCAAGTTTAGAACCGCTGGCATCAATCAGGATCTGATCACGTTCGGTGATATGCGTGCAATGACCTTCATGTACTGCGAGGTGTCTTTGTCCCTCGGGGCGGTCTTTCGCAATCTGAGCCAGCCAGGCTTCTCCGCCCGGCACTTCACCCAGGGACTCTGGACCCGCGGCGGACCACATCCCATGGTACACAGGCGTCCACCAGGGGCCGGCGGCATCCAGTGCTCGCTGTGAAAGGGGATCTTCACCGGCCTCGAGAACGGTGCCATGCACCATCTGTATATAGGAATCCCAGGAACCATCGCTGGGGCCCGTGGACATGAGTCCATCGGAGCATTCCCGGGCAATGGCCTGCCCCTTGGGTCCCATAGCGGAAAGCACAATCGGCACATCAATGGGTCTTGCCTTTGCCATGGAGGGGTGATGAATCATCTGGCACTGCTGGCCGTCAATTTCAACGACCTTGCCCATCAGCAAGGCCCTTAATTGGCGCACGTAGCGCTCGGTGACTGACCAGGGCAAGGGTTTCTGGTTTAGCACCATGCGGGCTGTAAACCCGGTGCCAACACCAACAACCAGTCGTCCGGGTGCAATTCGGTCAATGGTGGTGACTGCTGAGGCAGTAGTCATCACATGACGGAGGTTAGGTACCAGCACCGCAGTACCGAGGCCGATGCTTTCGGTTCTGTCGGCGATACGCCCCATGTGTATCCACACATCCTCCCAGATTGCCGCTGAGTCATATAGCCAGAGGCGGTGGTATCCGAGCTGTTCCGCCAACTGGGCAGCTTCCTGGGCGAGGGGGCCGGGTGCGAACCCCAGTGAGATTTTAGGTGTGTCCATGTGGCTCCTCCTTCATTTTTCTATCTCGACCTAATTTGCTTATAACTTAGTAGCGCTGGCAGGGACTTGATACCATAGATCAAAACCAAAAAACCTAGATCACATAACCATCGCCGGATGCACGCACGGTGATCTCGCTGATCGACACGCCCCATGGCTGGTTGATGGTGTGGACGATCTGATCGGCCAGATATTCTGCATTGAGGGCAAAGTATTCAATATTCTCCGGGTTGAGTAGTGCTTCATCAATTGAACCCTCACCTGCCTGGGAAAATTTCACCATATAATCTTGTGCATTGGTGCCGAGAATACCTGACAAGGCTATTGGGTTAACCACACTTGTGCCCAGCGATGTTGATGGCACACCAGTCGGTTTTACATTCGTTACCTTGATTTTGCCCAGCGCTTCCTGCCTGAGAGATTCGCTGAGAAAATCAACTGCAGCTTTGGTTGCACCATAAACGCCACCGCCTGCAACAGGAAAATTGCCGTAGATGGACGAGAGATTGATGATATGCCCCCTGCCTTGATTCACCATCTGGTCATATACGGCGGTGATGCCGTTCAGCACACCCTTGAAATTGATATCAATACAACGGTCCCAGGCATCCGCTGCCTGTTCATGATCTGCATAGAATGCCAGGGGCATGATGCCCGCGTTGTTAATCATGACATCAATTGCACCAAAGGTGTCAATAGCGTGCGCCGCAAGGGCTTTCACCTGCTGACGACTTGTCACGTCGGTTACCTGGGCAGAAATCTGTGCATTGTTTGCCTGCATCTCGGCTACTGCTTCATTCAGCGCCTTTTCGTTAATATCTGCTGCGACAACTTTTGCACCCATGGCAGAAGCCTTTTTACTCACCAGCTTGCCAAAACCACTGGCGGCACCGGTCACAACGATAACTTTGCCTTCTACATAATTGGTCATAATTTGATTCCAAATATTTCTGCTGGTGATGTAAGCCGCCTGGATATCAGTGCACCAACTTCCTTTTAGCCAAACATCTTTCCGATAAGCTCAGGTAAAACATCCGGGTCACCGGCAACGAGGCCACCATCAATAACAAGATCCAGTGTGGTGACGAAGCTGGCTTCATCCGACGCCAGATAAAGTGCTCCATGGGCGATATCTTCCGGGACCCCGGAGCGACCAATCGGTAGCTTTTCAGCGAGACCACTCTTGAGCTTGCCCAGCATGACGTCATCCTCGGCCTGCGTCATGGTCGAGGACACCGTTGACCCACCATAAAATATTGGTGTGGCAATTCCACCGGGCGATATGGTATTGACGCGGATACCAAATTGACCAAGCTCCATACCGGCGACCTTCGACAGCTGGGTGACAGCCGCCTTTGCTGCTGAGTAGAGAAGTGGACCCATGCCACCATGAAGCGCCGCAACGGATGAGTTGGAGATGATCGAGCCGCTGCCCTGTTTTTTCATGAATGGAACCGCGTATTTCATTCCAAAGACAACCGAGCCAACTAGAAGCTGCATGGCCGTATTGAACTCATCCTGGGTAAGGGTTTCTATCTCACCGGGAGTGGCCGCTCCAGCATTGTTGAAGAGACAATCAATGCGACCGTAGGTTTCGACCGTATGATCCACCGAAGCTTTGATTTCAGCTTCGTTCATGACATCGGCTCTGTAAAAAGTAGCACCTGGACCAAGTTCGCTATCGAGGCTTACGCCTTTTTCTTCAGCGCGTCCGGTGAAAACTACTTTGGCACCTTCATTTACGAAGAGTCGGACAGTTGCCTCACCAATTCCGCTGGTACCACCGGTGATGAGGGCGACCTTTCCATCTAGTCTAGCCATTTTCTATACCTTGTTCTGCTATTTCGATTTAGTGGAAACTAACATTTTCCACAGGTGGGCAGGCAAACCTTATCGACTTAGCAGGTCCCTGGCGATAGCACGTATCTGCATCTCGTCAGTACCGGCATAGATACGCATTACCCTCGCATCACGGTAAAGTTGTTCTACCTTGTATTCGGCCATGTAGCCATTACCACCAAATAGTTGTATTGCTTCTGAGGCCACTTCCACGGCTGACTGGGTTGAATAGAGCTTCATGGCAGAGGCTTCAGCAAAACTCATCGGTTTTCCTTTGGCTTTTCGCTCCAGATAATTGAACAACATGTTTTGGATGTTAAACCTGGCGACTTCCATGTTGGCAAGTTTTAGCTGGATTAGCTGGTATTCACCAATGGGTTTTTCCCACTGGATTCGCTCTTTTGAATATTCAACACTGAGTTCCAGGCAACGCTCGACGACTCCAAGAGACATACTGACCACACCAACCCGTTCGGCGGCAAAGGTTGCTCTAGGGTCGGACTTCTTTTTCTTTGCTTTTGGATTTTTGTTTTTCAGTCCCGCTAACAAGCGCTCCGGTCCTGCTATTACATCCTCCAGAAATAATTGTCCAGTTGGCGATGAGTGCAGTCCCATCTTCCTGAGTGGCTTTGACTGTTCCAGACCTGTCATGCCACTATCCAGGACAAACGTAAGAATTTTTCTTTGCCTGGGTTCAACTCCTTCTTCAATCAGTTTACAGATAAAGACGATCGTATCGGCATGGGGGCCGTTTGTAATAAAGGTCTTGCTGCCGTTCAACGCGTAGTCACCGTTGTCCAGCAGTTTTGCCGTAGAGGTCATGCCTCCAAAGGCATCAGACCCGGAGCCTGGCTCTGTTATCGCCCACGAACCCACCTTCTCTCCGGTCAGCAAATCCAGTCCCCACTTGTGTTTTTGCTCAACATTGCCCTGGGACATTATGGCGCCAGCCGCTAACTGGGTAACTCCCATCGCCGTAACAATGCCCGCTGAGTGCCGGCATAGTTCCATGCTGAGGATCGTATCTATACCCAGGTCATCGCCAGCGGCCGCAGATTCTTCCTCGGGTGTTTCGCCGGCCTCTATCGCTTCATCTCTTTCCATGGCTTTTTCAAACCTTGCCCTGGCAATTTCATCGACGCCAAAGGTCTGATACATCTTGCGGATAATATCGTAAGGAGGCATACCCTCATGCTCCAGTGCCTCGATATTGGGTACAACTTCAGCTTCAATAAATTTGCGAATTGTGTCTCTAGCCAACTGCTGCTCTTCATTCCAATCAATCATTCTCTGTTCCTTCGTTTTAAATATCTGACCTGGTATTGCCGTGAAAACCCAGGTGAAAATTGTTCGGTCTTCCCTGGCAATCCCAGCAGATGACTTCGGCTCTTCTGTATTGAAGTATAGAAGATATAGTCGTTCCCTTCTAACCGAGTCTTCCATCAATAGCCGTTACCTCAGGGCGGCATCTCATGAAATTGAAGTCTTGAATTGCATTGCGAAATGTTGGCATGCTAGTTTGTACTCCTTAGAAGCAGTTCCATTCCTTACACATGTTTGAATGTGTTCGTATGTCCCTTGATGGGCAGGATATTTATCTAATGCAAAGGTATTAACCGCATGGAGAAAGCGAGACTCAAGAACTCAACGCTATTCTTTTATGGGCTGGCTGATTTTCCCGTGATGTTGGCGATCATGCCAATGATGCTGTATCTCAACAAATTTTATGCCACAGACGTGGGTATCAGTCTGATGGACCTGGCCAATGTACTGCTGTTTGCCCGCATCTTTGATCTCATTACCGACCCGCTGGTCGGCTATCTCAGTGACCATACCCGAACCCGGTGGGGCAGGCGCAAACCTTGGGTTGTGGCATCTCTGCCATTCCTGATGATAGGCATCTACAAGGTGTACCTGCCACCCCAGGACGCTGATATCTGGTATCTGGTTACCTGGCTTATGGTTATGTGGCTTGGCTGGACCATGTTGATGATTCCCTATTATGCATGGGGTGCTGAGCTTTCCACTGACTATGATGAACGCACGCGAGTGACAGGCTGGCGGGCAGCCCTAGGCAGCTTTGGTTCACTCGTGTCTATCACTATTCCTGCAGCAGCGGTACTCTGGTTCGACGTCGAGGGCATTGCCGGTATCATGCGCCTGACTGGCATCGCAGTTGTTGTCCTGATTCCCATAGCGATTACCCTCACGGTCCTCATGGTAGAGGACAAACCACATACGCGGGCTCCTGCATTACAGGCCTTTGATGGCCTGAAAATAATGCTCAAGAATGGTTCCTTCCGCTGGCTGGTGATTGCCTTCATGCTTTCATCCATGGGGCTCGCTGTACTGATGCCGATGAATGCATTCTTTGTGGCTGCAGTGTTGGAGGAACCTGAAACCAGTATTCCGATTCTAATGTTTTTTACTTCTTTGATTGCGTTGCTCTCGATACCCATGTGGGTCGCCATATCAAAGCGCATCGGTAAACACCGTGCCTGGATCTCGGGGCTTTTGGTTCTGACCATTTTGAGTCCAGCATTTATTTTCCTAGGACCGGGCGATTTTCCTTTGATGGTACCCTTTGCGTTGGTCAGTGCTCTCGGTGTGGGTGCATTCCAGACCCTACCCAATTCCATGAAAGCAGATGTGATCGATATTGATACTGCCAGGACGGGAGAAAACAGGGCAGCGATGTTTTTTTCAGCCTGGTCTCTGGCGACGAAATTTGCTGGCAGCCTTGGTGGTTCACTGGGCCTCTGGGCACTGGCTTTTGTTGGCTTTGATCCGGCGCATGGGGCAGTCAATACGCCTGAAGCAATTATGGGGCTCAAATTGACCTATGCCCTACTGCCGACCTCCATTTTTATCATTGCCGGGCTGATCATTTGGAACTATCCGTTAACCAGGGAGCGGCAGCAAAGAATTCGTAGCGCCATCGACCGACGGGATGCACGACGGCGGGCCAGCGCGGCGGCGGCCTAGGCGTCGTGGCCTACGCTTCGCGGCCAGACGTGGCCCGGCCTACGCGGCGGCGGCCAGACGTGGCCCGGCCTACGCGGCTCGGCCTATACCCTAGACAAAGGCTCGTGTTAATATCCGCGACTCAACGATTAACCTAAAAACCAACTGTGACTGATGTGCGGGGCCGCTAGCTAGTTCCCGACCAGTACCCATGGAGACAAATAGCGCATGAGCAGAAAAGCATATATCGTCGGTGTCGGAATGACCAAGTTCGAAAAGCCCGGATCAAAGGACTGGGATTACCCGGACATGGCGCGCGAGGCAGGAACTAAAGCCATCGAAGATGCCGGCATCAAATTCGAGGATATTGAGCAGGCAGCCGTCGGCTATTGCTACGGTGATTCAACCTGTGGAGAGCGTGCTTTCTATGAGCTCGGCCACTCGGGCATCCCGATCTACAACGTAAACAATAATTGTTCCACTGGCTCGACAGCACTCTTCATGGCCAAGCAGTTCGTCGAGGGTGGTCTCAGTGAATGTGCCATGGCGCTTGGTTTCGAGAAGATGGAGAAGGGATCCCTTGGCATCAAATACAACGACCGCACCATGGCACTCGATAAGCACTTTGAGGTAATGATGGACAAGTGTGGTTTCGGTGAGGGTCCACCGACAGCACAAATGTTTGGCAATGCCGGTCTGGAGCACAATGAAAAGTATGGTACGACACCAGAGCATTTCGCAAAGATCGGTTACAAGAACCACAAGCATTCAGTTAACAATCCATACTCACAGTTTCAGGACGAGTACAGCCTGGAAGATATCCTTAATGCCCCGCAGGTATTTGGCCCACTCACCAAGCTTCAATGTTGCCCGACCTCGGACGGCGGTGCGGCGGCTATCGTGGCGAGTGAAGAGTTCGTTGTGAAGCACGGGCTTGAGGATAAGGCTATCGAGATACTCGGTATGGCCATGACCACCGATTACGAAAGCTCGTATGGCGGCAGTATGATGAAGATGGTTGGACAGGACATGACAGCCAATGCTGCCAAGAAGGTCTATGAGCAATCAGGTCTTGGACCGGAAAATGTGGACGTGGCTGAACTTCACGATTGTTTTTCTGCAAATGAGCTGATCACCTACGAGGGGCTTGGCTTGTGTGAAGAGGGTGAGGCTGGTGAGTTTATCGACTCCGAGGCGAACACCTTTGGCGGCAAGGTAGTGGTCAATCCATCGGGCGGTCTCATTTCCAAGGGGCATCCCCTTGGTGCCACTGGTCTCGCCCAGGCGTCTGAGCTTACCTGGCAATTGCGCGGCGAAGCGGACAAGCGCCAGGTGGATGGTGCCAAGGTCGCACTCCAGCACAACCTGGGTCTCGGTGGTGCCGCTGTGGTCGCTATGTACCGTAAGCGCGGTTAATTAGTCCTGCTTTGATGGTGGCCGATCCGCTCGACCACCATCGAGCTAGTACAATCTGATTTCTAGCGATTCCCTGCTAGTCTGGAAATTTCTCTCCGGACCATTGCTCACCCAGGTCCCATAGGGTTGCTGCCACACCCATATCCAGCGCATGCGGCATTACGCCCCTTTCATGTTCATCTGGGTCATCAATTTCGTCCGCGACCGCACAATCTTCACAGAACTTCCCTGCAAGGTTATCGAAATCCGGTGTTGTTGCTGCCCAAACCGTCGTCGCTGCTCCTTGGGATACATCTTTCATAGACAGGCCTTCAGGGATTCCGGTTTGCAGGAATGCTACTTCTTCCTCGGAAAAATGCCTGCCAAGTTCCGTATTAATTAACCCCGGGTGAACTGCTGTTGTCCTTACACCACGGTCCTTGTATCGCCTGTCCAGTTCAAGCGCGAACAAGACGCTGGCGGTTTTCGACTGCCCATAGGCAGTCAGCTTGTGGTACTCCTCCTTTTCAAAGAAGGGGTCATCCAGCCTGTAGGGTGAAAGCCGGTGAGCAGAACTGGTTAAGTTAATAATTCGTGATGGCGCCGCTTGTATCACATTGTTTATCAGGTATTTCGTGAATACATAGTGACCGAGGAAATTGGTGCCGAGATGTATTTCCAACCCTTCCTTGGTACGACTGAGCGGCGCGGCCATTACGCCTGCATTGTTAATGAGAATATCGATCTTTGGGAAATTTTCCGCAATCTCCTTGCCACACTTCCTCACTGAATCCAGATCGAACAGATCCAGTATCGCAAGTTCCACATCCGCATCAGGCACGCTTTTCTTAACTGTCTCCAGTGCAATCTGACCTTTCTCCTGGTCACGAACAGTGCTCACTACCTTAGCGCCACACTTCGCAAG
Source organism: Gammaproteobacteria bacterium (assembly GCA_002726655.1). Lineage (GTDB taxonomy): Bacteria > Pseudomonadota > Gammaproteobacteria > Pseudomonadales > Azotimanducaceae. Next base: position 16,299 of record PBRP01000063.1, on the reverse strand, counting down.
AACTCGAATAGTCTCAATGCCAAGCCCTGCAGAGCCCCCAGTGACAACGACCAGTTTCCCTGAAAGGTCTGTATCACCCGCGACTTCTTCTGAACCCATTTTCGGTCTGTAATCTGCCATCTTGGCTCCTGTTGCAAATAGAGTGGATAATTCACCTAAATGGCAGAATGGTCAAGCGGGGAGTTTTTCGCTGGGGAAAAGAGGACGTATACTGGTATTCTCCTGGGGCCAGTCAATCCACCTGATGCTATCGTCACATGTTTTTTAACGCCTGTGACAGGCGATGCCTATGCGAGGCGAATGCAAGGTGAGGAAGAAATGAGTATGAATGAGGAACGATCCAGTAATTCGAGTGGAGAACTCCGGAAAACAAAACGCAGCCAGGTTCGTCATGTGCGCGAAAGAGCGAGTTACCAAAGAGAAGACGCCTATCAACTTATTGATGATCTCAAATTGGGGCACATCGGGTTTGTAATTGAGGGTCTGCCTTGCGTTATACCCATGACACTCTGGAGGATTGAAGACCACCTGTATTTTCATTGCCTCAATAAAAGTAGATTGCAACGGCATCTTGAAGCGGGGAATGAGGTTTGTATCTCGTTCGCAGAGAGCACTGAATGGGTTTTGGCGAAATCTGCCTACCAACATAGTGTCAATTACCGATCAGCCGTTCTTTACTGCGCTGGGCAAAGGATTACTGACGTTGAAGAGTTTGATCAGGCATTCGCTAGTATCATTGAGGAGCTTGAAGAGGGTCGTTGGGAGAAGGTGAGACCCCCCAATAAGAAGGAAAGAAAAGCGACTGCATTGATGAAACTGAAGATTGATGAAGGATCTTTCAAACAAGCCGAAGGTGGCCCCGACGAAGAAGCAGAGGATATGGAACTGCCAGTTTGGCATGGGAATATACCCGCATTCCCCTTTAACCAAAAAGATAATGGATAACCAGCGGGCTCCGATCATCTTTTCTTTCAAATCCTGATCTTTCCGAGCCGGGGTCGAAACATATGAGTAAGCGGATAGAGAATATTTGGCTTCTAGCCAAAATGATCTTCAGTGCCATTATGGGAAGGCTCGCCGCTGCAAAATACAAGCCCATCACCCTGACGTACGCTGAACATGATGGGCGAAGACTGGAGCTTGACCTCTATTTACCTGATGATTCAAACGCAACCTGTAATTCGGAACCTTTGCCCCTAATCGTATGGTTTCACGGTGGTGCCTGGATCATGGGGTCGCGTAAAGATATTGAATCCCTGGCAATCAGGCAGATCGAACGAGGTTTTGCCCTTGCCAGCGTTAGTTATAGTTTAAGTGATAAAGCAAAGTGGCCCACGCAATGTTTAGAAGCGAAAGCCGCGTTGAGGCACCTGCGGCACCATGCTGCTGAATATGGGATTGATCCTGAATTATTTATTACCTGGGGCATGTCTGCAGGTGCACATATGGCATGTATGTTGGGTGCCAGCAATGGTTTTAAGGAACTGGAAGGAGACTACGGTAGTTCAGTCGAGTCGAGCAGCGAAGTACAGGCTGTCGTCGCATGGTATCCACCTACGGATTTTCTAAGTGTAGGCAGAGATTTTGATGGTCTCCTGGATTACTACGCGGAAGACTCACCCGTGACAAAATTTCTCGGTGAAAGCATTGACGCTGCGCCGGAGAAAGCCAAATTCGCGAGTCCGCTAAATTTCGTTACAAGGGATGCCCCCCCATTTTTCCTTGCCCATGGCAGCAAAGATCCTATCGTGCCTCTCGCACAAAGTGAGTTGATGTATAAAAAACTCAAAGATGTGGGCTCTGATGTGAAGCTGGTTATTGAACCGGAATATACCCACGGAGACTACCGTTTCAACTCAGGGAAAACAGCGCTGGCGGTAGAGGATTTCTTGGATCAGGTGCGAGTAGACCAGAGTTGATGATGATACTTTTTGTCGCTGTGATTCTTATCATTTCGGTCGGGCCAGTGTATTTCTGATGTCTCACTCGAGGGTTTTATAGCTGGCGGTCAACTGGTGAAACAATAACCGTTGACCTGTCACCAGCTCTATTTCATTGAAGTTCTACCAGAAGTAACCGGGCTAGTCGCCTGTCAAAGGCCGTAGCTTCTCACCCAACTCACTTAATCGATCCAGCCCACCAGGACCGGCAAAAAGAAACGACGGGATCATGGCCCGACCAACGCCGAGTTCAGCCATTTGTTCAATGCCTGCAACGGGGTCAGCCAGTTGTAGGCCAAACATGGCGTTTATCTCAATACTGTCGGGATCACGTTGCGCATCTTCTGTCGCGCTACGCAAACGACCCATCAACTTGCCCAGGCGTTCAGGATCGCCCTCGCCTGGAAAATAGCCGTCGGCAATTTTTGCGGCGCGCTGGATAGCAGCTTCCGAATCTCCCCCGACTATCACCGGGATGGAACCGTTGACTGGTCTCGGGCTGGATGTGACAGGGTCGAAGTCAACGAATTCACCATGAAACTCCGCGTGTGGGCCAGACCAGAGCGCTCGCATGGCCGCGATATACTCGTCATTTCGTGCGCCGCGCCGCTCCCAGGGAATACCAAGGGCATCAAATTCTTCTTTCATCCAGCCAACGCCAAGGCCTAGTTCTACCTTTCCGCCCGACAATTGGTCGAGGGTTGCCAGTTCTTTGGCAAGCACCAGCGGGTTGCGTTGGGGAACGATTAATATGCAGGTTCCCAACCGAAGCGTGGGCGCTGCAGCAGCGGCAAACGCAAGCCATATAAGAGGATCAGGAATTTTTGTATCTGGTTCTGCCGGGATCTTACCATCAGCTGTATATGGATATTTGGAGTCGATGGAATCCGGCATGATGACGTGTTCGCCACACCAGATTGATTCAAAGCCGGCGGATTCAGCCGTTCGACAAATTTGGAGTGCCGACTCGCCGTCTGCAGCGATCCCGCTTGCGAAGGTAAGACCTAATTTCATGAGATTTCCTTTTTCTGTAAATTTGTAGCCCCGTACACTAACAGATGTGTTCTTGCCTACCAAAAATTTTATACTGCAGCAGTGCATGGCAAGCCAGATCGCACGACTTATGCGAGGTACAGTTTTTATTGTTCAGCCATCACCCTGGCTAACGCTTCTGGTGTGCGCCATTTTTCGCCTCGAAGCCTGAGAGCATAGACAGCAGCGGTTGCAATTATCATGATGACAAAAACCACCCATGCGGTCCGGGGACCCATATAAAAGACCTTGATAACAAAGAATTGGACGATCAGCATGACCCAATGCAGGGAAACGGAAACCCACATGAGCCAGCGCGTATCACCAGCGCCGCGCAACACGCCTCCAATCACCAGGATTATTGCGTCCGCCATGGCATAACTCGCCAGGCCAACCATCATAAATGTCGACAATTCCAAAATAGCGCCAGCGTTTGGAACATCGACCACAAAAAGGAGCACGAGGGCCTCCCGGAAAACAACGAATGTAATCGCTAAAATGCTGGAATAGGAGAGGCTGATCAGAAACCCTGACAATATAACCTGCCGCAGGCGATCCATATTTTCTTCGCCGACAAATCGGCCCACCAAACTGATCAGGGCCACGTTCAGTCCAAGCATTGGCACAAACGAAATTATGTCCCAGTTAAATACGATTGCCGCCGCGGCAGCTTCAGTGACGCCATAGGATTGGAACATCAGCAGAAATAAATTGAATGCGGCAACGTTGAGGAACATCTCGACACCCGAAGGGAAGCCCAGTCTTACATAGCGCCGCAGAATGCCTTTTTCAAGCCGGAGTGACTGCCCTACAAAATACCTAGCCCGATGCTGGCGTTCAAAATAGAAGACGAGAAACAGGGTCAGGCTGAAGCTTGAACTGATAATGGTCGCGTACGCTGCGCCTTCTATGCCTAGCTCCGGGAACACCCAGGTACCAAAAATAAGTGCGTAGGTGAGTGGAATATTCAACATCACACCAAGCGTGTCAGCGATCATCACAACACGCGTTTTAGCAATGCCTGTGAAGTAGGAAGCGAGACAGGTTTTGATTAGCCCGATGCTTGAACCCCAGATTAGAATGTAGAAGTATTTGCGTTCCAGCACTTCAAGCTCTGGCGCGTGCCCCATTAAGAGAAAAAGATCACCGACAAAATATCCGATCAGCAGCAGCGTGGGGATAAACGCCAGGCACAGGATAAGCCCCTGGGTGACCACACGCGGGCACTTTTCAAGCTCCCTGGCACCGTAGTACTGGGCAACCAGCGCATTCGCATAAGATAAAACACCAATAAAAAGTGACATGCAAAAAAAGGATGCAACGCCACCGCCCAGTGAGGCAGCCATGTGGGTTGGGCTAATGAGTGACATGAAGTAGCGGTCAGTAAAGATCATCACAGCGAACGCACCTTGAGAGACCACCATTGGGTAGGCGAGCATCAAGAGTTCGCTCAGCGTGTGCTTCTCGATCTTTATAAATTTAAACATGGAGTCCAGGTGCCAGGGTAAACTAACGAATTCCGATAGTTAGATGCAAGAAACAAGCGGATCTTTGCTATTCCTTATATTCTCTTGTGTGTGACAGAAACCATCAACAGCTTTCTCATGGGTTGGACAGGAGCTATAGTTCGACACTCATTAAACCACCACGCCCAACCTCGCAGCAGGAAGATTACATTATCATACAAAAGTGGCATCAAAGAAGAGAGGGGCAGATTTCAATCCTCCTCAACCATGATATGGTCATGTGTCAAGGAACAGATCTGCGGCACGATATCTTGCCAGGTTGCCTTTTTGATATAACTCAAAGCCCCGCTGGAATCTTGCTTGCGCCATGCCTGCACTTCTTGTTGACTTGGTTGATGGGTTCATAGCAAGGTGTTTGTATGGTTGTGAGGAACATTAAACCATCTATTGCATCAAGAAAACTGAAACGGAACTATGACAGATAATCGCACACGACTTTATAACGGCGAGTGGATACTGACATCCGTATTGCTTGACCGGGCGGAACGATTTGGCAGTGAGCGCGCGATCATGTCTCATCATGGTGACCTTTCCTGGGCAGAGATTGTTGATCGTGCTGCAAGGATCGGGGGCTTTCTCCTAGAGCTTGGGGTGAAATCAGGTGATCGTGTGGCGACGATGCTTCCTTCGGGCATTGATTACCTTGGTGCATGGCATGGAATAATGTGGTGTAGCGCCATCGATGTGCCTGTTAACAATGAGTACAAGGGGCTGTTCCTCGAACACATTCTGAGAGATTCCGGTGCTGGCGTATTGATTGTCGATGCGCGCTGGCTGGAACGTTTGCAGCACATTGAACTCGCTGAACTGAAACATATAGTCGTCGTTGGTGGTTCGGATGTAGATTTACCCCCCGGTCTGGCAAGGCATTCGTTTGCACATGCGCTCGGGGCAGACCCTTGCCCACTCACGCCGAGAACTGAAACGGACCTTACCTATATCATTTACACTTCTGGCACCACCGGGCCTGCAAAGGGCGTAATCCATAACAACCGGAGTTCGCTGAACTACATCCAGCCTTTTGTAGAAGGTCTCGATCTGACCGACGATGATGTGTGCTATTCAATGTTCCCGTTGTTTCATCAGATGGGGCGTTCAGCCTGTACCTTAACGGCTTTTTGGGTTGGTAACCCGGTGGTGTTGCGAGAGTCCTTTACTGTCAGTGGGTTTTGGGACGATATACGAAGTTCAGGAGCTTCATGGATGGGCTATTTCGGCGCAGTCATTTCCTTTTTATGGAATCAGGAAGCCGCACCCGGTGACTCGGATCACAATCTCACCCGGGCTTTCGGGGCAAGCGCACCGCGTGAGCTAATCACGGGCTGGAAGGAACGGTTTGGCGTTAACCTTTTTGAAACCTATGGCTCTACGGAAATTGGCCTGGGGTCTGGACTTGGCTCCGGCCTGCCCAAGTTAGGTACTATGGGGTTGCCAAGTCGTCGTGTTGAACTGCAAATTGTTGATGAAAACGATATGCCGGTTCCAGCGAATGTTGTTGGCGAGGCCGTATGGCGGCCGCGGGAAGCCTACGCGATTTTCCAGGGTTACTGGAATAGACCGCAGGAGACAGTGAATGCCTGGCGGAACCTGTGGTTTCATTCAGGTGATGCCGGGTTGCTTGATGAGGACGGCTATTTCATATTCAAGGATCGTTTCAAGGATTCGATCCGCCGCCGTGATGAGAATATTTCATCATTCGCCGTCGAAGAATCCGTGCGCGTACAGCCCGGTATCCTGGAATGTGCGGCTTATGCGGCTGTATCAGATGTGGCAAACACTGACCAGGAGGTGATGATCGCGGTGGTCCCCGATGCAGAATCCAAGCCTGATGTGGAAGCACTCTTTCATGTGCTCTGTGAAACGATGCCGCGACACGCTGTGCCCCGGTATCTTCGTTTTGTGAATGAATTGCCGAAGACACCAACTCAACGAGTACAAAAGTTCAAGTTGCGCGAGGAAGGTGTGACAGACGATACATTCGATCGTGAAGCAATGGGTATATTCCCATCCAGATAGGAAAAGCTAAATAGTATTATTAACATGCATTTCCCCGGAGAAGGGGAGGGAGAATGAATGATGAAGTATCGATTGCTGGGTAGAAGTGGTGTCAAGGTGTCGGAACTGGCACTGGGCGCCATGACGTTTGGTACGGAGATGGGTATCGGTGTAGAAAAGGAAGAGAGCCGGAAGGTCTACGATCGATTTAGGGAGGAAGGAGGAAACTTCATCGATACTGCCAATGTTTATAATAAAGGCACGAGCGAGACATTCCTTGGCGAGTTCATGGCTGGAGAGCGGGAGCGATTGGTCCTTGCCACCAAATATACTGGTGGTATGCGCTCCAAGGATATGAACGCCTCCGGGAACTCGCGCAAGAATATGATGGAATCTGTGCACGCCAGTCTCAAGCGACTGAATACCGATTATATTGACCTTTACTGGGTGCATGCGCGTGACCCTCTCACGCCGGTGGACGAGATGATGCGCGCCTTCGATGACCTGGTGACGCAAGGCAAGGTGCTCTATGTCGGGGTATCGGATACGCCTGCCTGGGTCGTTGCACAGGCTAATACGATGGCTGAACTGCGTGGCTGGAGCCGGTTCGTTGGTCTGCAGATACGTTACAGCCTCATAGACCGTACCGTGGAAAGAGAGCTGCTGCCCATGTCCCGTGCCTTTGATTTGGCTGTTACTCCCTGGGGAATAGTCGGCTCTGGTATTCTGTCAGGCAAGTATAATCTTGATGAGAAGGCGCCTGGACGAGCGAGTGCCAGGGGGCCGATTGACGAGAGGTCTCTGCATATCGCCGCAAAAGTTATGGAGGTTGCCGAAGCTGTTGGCGCAACACCAACGCAGGTCGCGATCAGCTGGTTGCTCAGAGGCCCTGCGAATATCATACCGCTGATTGGAGCCAGGACGGTCGAGCAGCTGGACGAGAATCTCGGCTGCCTTGACGTGCATCTTGACGACGAACAGATGCAACTACTGAATGATATCAGCGCAATTTCACCCGGGTTTCCCCATGACATGCTTTCCCAGAGTGGCTCAAGCAGGGTCAAGCAAATAATCAATCACCGGGAATGGTTCTCAGGTTAAACCTGCCTGTCTCTGGGCCGATTTCCTCCAGGTGAATGTATTTTCACCTGGAGGGTAAGGTGCTGCGTTAGCCTACCGCCCCAGTGCGCGTTCATGAAACGCAGTATTGTCTTTAAGGCGGATGTAACCAACTTCACCGCCCGTTTCAGCCGGGTTCTCAATGCTAAGGGCTTCACCAACTCGTGAGTCATCTTCGATAACGTCGATGGCACCTTTCGCGATATCTTCAACCGTGAGTATATTAATCATGCCGAGTAAGGGCTGTAACCATTCTGCCGGTGCATTTCCATCGCCCGACTTGTTTAGAATGGCAGTATCTGTAACACCGGGCATTATCGTATTCACCCGGATATTGTGTGATGCCTGAAGTGTGACGCAGGAAAACGAAAAATTAATGATGGCAGCCTTGGTCGATGAGTACATCGGGTCATTCGGCATGGGTCCAAAGCCAGCGGGCGATGCGGTATTGATGACTATTCCGCCACCCGTTTTGGACATGACGTCGACAGCTACCCGGGTGCCATACATAACACCCAGGAGGTTGATTTTCACAACGCGACCCACTTGTTCTATGCCAACGTCTGGCCAGCCCGGCTCGCCAAGCATAATGCCGGCATTGTTAAAGGCAATATCAACCTGACCAAAATTGTTTACGGCCTCCTCGTATAGTGCGCGGACTTTATCTGCATTGGAAACATCTGTGTGCTTGTAAACTGACTTGGCGCCTTTGTCGATAATCCCTGCTACGGCGGCTTCACCTTTCGTATCATCTATGTCGCCGATTACGATTGCCCCCGCGCCTGCATCTGCCAATGCTTTTGCGATTGCCAGTCCAATACCCGCCGAACCACCTGTTACAACTGCTACCTTGCCTGCAATGTCCATAATCATGCCTCTACTATTTGTTGCGAGTATACCGAAAGATTAGAAGGATGTGGCAGTATTGAAGAAAGTGGCACGTTCGCTCAGCAGCTAACAATACTACTCAGTTTAAGCTCAGTTATGATGCTCTTGATGAGTGGAATATCGAAAGGCCCATTCAATCCGCCTGCATCGACGATCAGAATCCTGTCCGCGTATTGTTTTTGAGCCAGCAGGTGGATTACATCATCACCGGCAAGAATGCCCGGCGGTTGACGAACGACCGCATAGTCGAGGGTTATTTTTTCGATGGATAGTTGGCCTTCCTCAAGGGTTTCAGTCCCGATCGCCAGATCACGCTGTGCTGAAATGAATCGCTGCTGCCATGCTTCGTGCTTGCCGTAAATAATGAATATCTGACTCTGATCCTCCAGGTCAGCCCTTAGCAACGCGCGATAGGTTTCTGGAGGGCTATAAACTGTAGAAAGCAGGGCATATGCAGTGTAGTAGGGTGTCTTGTCGTCAAAGGGATCCGCTACTGTCCAATTGTCGGGCAGGTGGGGTTGGCTCACGAGGGCCAGAGAGTTCAGCGCATGGCTGGTTTTACTGGGTGCATTGTGATCCTTGAGCATTGCAGCTATCGCGGTCTGACCCTTGTCTTCCGCAATCTGAAGCGGCAGGAGGCCCGTCTTGTCTGGCAAGTTAGGTTTTGCCCCGGCATCAAGGAGAGCCATCACCGAGGGCAGGTTGCCAGCCAGTACTGCCCAGGAGAGTGCCGTCTGTTTATTGGGACCGGTCGCATCCGGGTGGATACCTGAGTCCAGAAGAAGCTTTAGAATTTCAGTATGTCCGTTCATCGCAGCATGACACATCGGATTAAGGCCTTTCACATCAATATGGTCGGCTTTTGCCTTGGCATCGAGAAGCAGCTTGACCGGTCTGGTCTCCTGCAGTGAGCCTCCGACCAAAGAAGAAACGTATCAGGAAAAATTAGCCGAGGTTTTAACTGGTGGATCTGTCGCTCAGTGTATCGGGCTCAACCAAGAGCAGGTGCTGGCATTCCATAAGAAGCGTGAGGAAGGTCTGGCGGGATTAATGTTGAGCGGTGATGATATGAAACTAATGAATTGTGATTATAAGATCAGGTTACTGGCGGAAGGCAGGGAGGAGTTTCGTGGACTGGAGTAGAGGGGCCTTTCATTCTGGCTACCTAATGATCAATAGCCCCAGTGAGAAATTGCTGGCGCTAATCTATTCAGGGAAATGTTACCTAGATTGCACAGACCGTGTCGATAGTTGGGTGCCAAAGGACTGACCGCCTTTAGCATTCTTTCTGCCTGGTCGTTTTTCATCAAGTGTTCGGGTAAAGGTCCAGAAAGTTTCTGTGGAAAAATAGATCTCTATCATCTTCTGACAGTGCTTCAGTGGTGCGCATAAATCGCCCAATAGGATCACGACCACCTTCTGCGTGCGGGTAGTCTGATGAGAACATATAGAGCTCCGGGAAGGACTCATCCACAAGCAAGGAAACATCTTCAAACGGGTACGGAGTAAAGCGTAGTTGATCCCGAATTTGTTCTGATGGTCTGCGTTTGAATCCTGCTAAATGTGGTTCCGACCGGGCCCAGATTTCAGCCGCGTAGTCCAGTCGCCTTATCATGTCGGGAACCCATCCCGCACCCACTTCAATTACACCGCCTTTTAGCTTTGGAAACTGTTCCAGCACGCCATCCAGAACCAGGGTTGAAATAAATCTAACAGTAGTATGGTGAATAACCGTTAGATCCTTTGACCCAATAACTTCGGCACCACCCCGGGCCGATGCACGGTTAGGTCGACCGTCATTCATCCAGCAATCCGCAACGTTTAGAGGGGCGCTTCCAACATGCAGAATGAAGGGTACACCACGTTCCTGTAGAGTCGCCCATATAGGATCATGCGTCGGATGACCAGGCGAACGTCCGCCCGGTGCATCTGCGCTGATCCATATTGCTCCCAAACCCAGATCAAGAGAGTTATTGATTTCATTCAGCGCCCGATCGGGATCATCCAGAGGCACCATGGCAACGCCTATCATTCGGTCATCGTCGGCAACGAACTCCGCCATGGATCGGTTCTGCGCACTAGCGGCACCGTAGCTGATATCAGCATCTTCAGCGCCGAAGATTATCCGTGCAACGAACGAGGAGAACACGACCTGTTTCCTGAATCCCAGTAGGTCGATAACTGTACTTCGCTCAGCCGGATTGAAGGAACCCAGCGCTTCATGCCACTTTGGCCCTTTGGTTATATCGTCACCCATCGCAACTAGCTGTTCTACCGTCTCAGGTCTGTGTGCCCTTTTGGTCGTATAGTCTTTTGGATCGAAAAGGGAGTTAGATGAGATCCCTAAAGGGGGTAATCTGTCGCGCATACCGGGATCTGCATTAGTCGACAGGTAATCATTCAACTCCATAAGATGACTGTCGGAATCGTAGATAACGCGATCTCCTGCATAGCTCATTGTTTCTCCCGTCGTTACTTATTTTTTTAACAACTTTTTGCATCGGTCGGAAGCTATCATCCTCTATGCAGGAAGTTAAGAAAAGGCTTGATGTGATCGATTTTAACCAGCTTACCCCTGCCCATGGTAAGGTAGTTAAGGAACAGGCCTTTTTTTTATAGGCAATAGTAATATAGGATTACTGATACCAAGACACGGTGTCTGGACTAACCTAAAAAAGTAAATTTTGTGAAACAGGAAGAACAACCAGAAGGCTACAACGTTGCCAATGTTGAGAGTTGGGTATCCAATAATATCGAGGGACTGACGCCTCCCTTTAAGTGGACTCGACTCGAGGGCGGGCATTCTAATCTTACCTACCAATTGGACGATTCCAATGGCAAGCAGGCCGTGATTCGGCGCCCACCTCAGGGTGTGCTGCTTCCCAAGGCGCACGATATGAGCCGCGAATGGGCGCTTATCAGCGCACTCGGACCAACACCCGTCCCTGTGCCGGAGGCGATTGGATTTTGTGAAAACCCTGATGTAACAGGCGCCTGGTTTTACATCATGGAGATGGTAAATGGACGACCTCTTTACAATGGTGACGATTCACGTGAATGGGTAGCCGAGGAAAATCGCGGATTGCTTGGTGAATCTTTCATTGACGTGCTCGCAGACTTGCATGCCCAAGACCCTGATTCACTAGGGCTGGGTGACCTGGGTAAGAAAGATAGCTATGTGGCAAGGCAGTTGAAGACCTGGTATCGCTCCTGGAATGCATCGATCGAGGGGGCAAAACTGGACGACCCCAGGGCACACGAATTCCAGCAGTATTTCTTGGACCACCTGCCTGATCAAGGATCGGTGAAAGTCGTTCATGGGGACTATGGTTGTCACAATTGCCTGATCGGAGCGGGTGGCCGTGTGGCTGCTGTAGTTGATTGGGAAATTTCAACACTCGGAGACCCTCTGGCAGATCTCGCATATGCACTCAACCAGTGGGCTGAGGCCGGGGATGAACTAGCCCCCGGTGCAGATCCGCCAACCGCCATGCCGGGATTTCATAGCCGCGGTGAGTTGGCATCACGATATGCCGAAAAGACAGGAAGGGATCTTTCAAAACTTGACTACTATATTGCGTTTAACCGCTGGAAAAGTGCTGCGATCGTGCATGGGGTTTATGCTCGATACATGGACGGCAAAAAGAGCGCCGACGGCGCGGACCTGGATGAAATGCGAACGCGCATCGGCATGTCACTTGACCGGGCGGAAGAAGCAATCAACCGGATTCGATAATACCGCGATTCTCAAGTAATGGGGTCAGTGTAAAGGGTCAGATCATGCTGACTGAAAATGGCAACATACTTTGGCACTTTACACCGACTCCATTGATTACCGCACGAAGGCTCTGGCCTGCCAGTCAGCGTCAGTACTTTCATAAAGCAGAGACATGTTGTGCTGATCCCAACTGTCGATCTGATCGCCCACCTTATTGAACTCTCGCGCATAGGAATCATCCTGCCAGTAGTAGTCCCAACGAAGGCTCAGATCGCCTGCAATTGCAGAGATCGGCCAGGTGTACTGCACGCCCAGCCGGAAAGTAAACTCAGGTGAGTTGGGCAGTTCATTGCCGCCCAGGTTTATCGGTAAACCGCTGGAGGTTGTTATGCCGTTCGCCTCCAACCAGTGTCGTGAGAAGTAGGCGGGAATGCCATTAGGGTAGGTCGTACCAGGCACTGTTCTGCCATTTAGTTCGCTGAGTGCCCCGGGAGAAGAAACCGTAGATCATGATATCTTCAGACAACTGGTAGTTGACACCGATTCGACCCGTTGTCGCGATAAAATCTGATTCAGTGGGGCACGGAAATCCACGTGAGCGACAAGGTCAAGTAAGTTATATGTGCAATGACATAGAGTGTCTGTCGTCGTTTTCATCGCGCCTCAGAGGGGGAAGCGGTGCTCAAGATCAAGGATTTTGAGCGGAAGCTGGTAGTCAATACCGAATGTTTCTTTAGTGATGTAACATCAGCTTCTATGCAATATCTCAAGGCTAATGATTTCCCAGCACTGGTTCGCCTTTTGGAGGCCAGCGTGCTGCCAACTGATGATTTGAACCCGGCTGATCTCGCCCATTTCCTTGGGGTCTACGAAGGTGATGTGTTATTAGCTGCTGGGGGTCTACAGATATTGGGAAATAGTGCACTTCTTCGATCAGTTGCCACACTTTCGTCAGCTCGTCATCGAGGCTTGGCCACGGGCATCGTCAAAGAACTTGAAATACATGCACAGCGAATCGGAATCGAGGAAATTTACTTGCTTACGGAAACAGCGGGTGCATTTTTTCAAGACCTCGGATACGAAGTAGAATCTAGAAATGGAGCACCATCGGCTATTACAAAAACAGCTCAATTTTCTGAGTTGTGCTCCCAGAGTGCCGCTCTTCTACATAAATGTATAAGTCCGCTAAATGACAGCTAAATCGCCCCTTTTGCCGATAGTTGTACTGACCGCAGTCGTTTTGTGGACTGGCATTCTTCTGTTATCAGCTCTGACCGCGGCCAAAGATGATGCGGCAGCCATGGGAACACTTGGGCACCAGCGGATACTCTGACGATCCGATAATGTCCAGTTACAGTGATTATGGATTTTCAGGTTCTATCACCAAACCCTATCAGGTTGTGGAACTGAGCAAGGTGTTAGATAAGATTGTGAAAGGCAACCAGCCAGCTGTTTGACCCCTGCCAGCAGTGAGAATTATCACAGAAAGCGGAACGGACTATCTATACTGGGTACATTCAGTCCATACTAACGAGGGTCCAGGCGCACAAAATGCCTTGGCGGGAATCCAGTCAAAATTCGAAACACCAGAGCCAGTGGCTCAGCTTTAGTCACCCGGTCGTATTCCTGATCCGATGATACGGGGGTCGCTGAGTAGTTGACTGTTTCCCCGGAAAAAGTGGCCGCAACATCAGGATTATCCAATATGCGGTAATACCATCTCCTCGGCCAATGGTTAACTGCTACATAAACCTGACCGTCGCTTTCGATGCGAGACAGGACACGGTCGTGAGCCACACCATCCCCATCTTTGACTGTCAAAACCAGCGTCGTTTCACCCTGAGGTTGAAAGTACCCTATTAACGACTCAAAGGTGATAACAATCCCGATATAAACTAAAACCAGAACGCCAATAATCTTAATAGCTTTCATAGAAACTGCCCCCAAATGGCCTCTCTTTAATACTAGAGGTCCTGCACAAATAAAACAATTCTGGTATGCACATTTCGCACAGCCCCACGTATCAGATACAGGGTGTACGCTGCAGAATTTCAAGGCAACTGTGAAACTGACCTGTAGGCTTCATCAATTGCCACATGCGTGTAAGCAGAAGCACCGGCATCAGAGTTGGCAAAGGTGATCCGCCCATAAGGCCTGCTCGCGACCTCGTGAGGTGCCTTGCCCTCTTCGAAGTCCTCATCCCACAGATCCAGATACTCATAGGAATACCCGTGAGGCCATCGGTTAACAGTGATTGCAAGGATGTCTTCCTGCACATTAAAACCGGCAGGGGCCAATAATCCATCCAGGACAGTACGGATCTCCCGTTCATAGTCGCTAAAGTTGAATTTGAGCATTTTCTCTCTGGAAGTGCGCAGTTGATCTTTAAAAGTCTGCGCTTCAGGGGGAGGCGACAGTGAACCCCAGAACACCAGTGGTACAGGGCCATCATCATCCATCGGGTGGGCATAACCACCTGTGTTGATTCCTTTAAACATGAACAGGTCACGCAACATGCGCCCGGGGCAGCTGACATGATCTATGCCCAGTTTGTCCATCGATTTGCTGGACTTGAGTAGTACGTTTGCCAGCAGGAGCGGCATTTTTACATTGTACTTCTGCGCCTCTTTCTGTTCGTCAGGTAATTCCGGCAAGAGATGTGGGAGCATTGAGTGGTAGCAGGCCATGACGCAGTGATTTGACGTCACACTGACCGTCTGCGATCCATTAGCGTAGGTCACCATTACTCCGTCGGCTGTATTGTGCGCATTGACCACAGTTGAGTTGAGGCGCAGGCGAACAGATGAAGCAACATCGTCCAGCCGGCCATAGTCAAACTTTGCAAGCGCAATGTTGTCGACATTGGCTCCAGGCGAAACCTCTGGGATCAGTTTCTGGACCAGCAGTCTTGCGACCGATGCGTTGCCATCAGGAAACATTGTAACCGGATAGTCCCTGTCTTCCATCTCTTCAACCGCCCCCAGCAGGTTCAGACCTGGGAGACCAGCGGAGAATCCTTCAGCAGCAGAGAGAGCACGCAGTTCAACGCCCCATGTGCCATGCTGGCTGGTATTAAAGAGCTGAATCGCTTCATTACCGAGACCTGCATACTGTCGCAGGAAATCCGGGTAGCTGATGCCAGACAACAATGCTTCGGCTTCAGCTTTGGAACTATCCCGGAGCATATTGCTTCTTGTCGTATACAGGCGCTTCAATTGGTCCTTTGCTTCTGCACTCAACGGGAATTCATCTATACATTCGATTGATTGGCCGAGGGACCAGTTTTCCAGCGTATAGCCGTACACCAGTTTGTTTGTACCGTAGGTTTCCTCGTCAAACCAGATTGCATCGCCGTTTTTCGCACCGTAGCCGTATGTGAACTCCATACTCTCGCGGAGTTTCTGATGATTGATACCGAGGTCGCTCATCAACCTGTTGGCGGTATCGCTGAATTTCCAGTGCTCGAGATTGTGCGTCCCACCCAGTGACAGGCGCATCTGGCCCCCCTGGTGAAACTCATTGCGTCGGGCATGTCCGCCAAAGTCGTCGTGGTTCTCGATGATCAGAATTTTCGCTTTTGCGCCGAACCTTCTCTGATAGTAGTAGGCTGCGGCCAGACCAGATATGCCACCACCTACCACTACCAGGTCATAGTGTTCGTTGAGATCTGTCGCCGTTGCCAGGCGTGCACCATCGCTCAGCGCATGAGCGGCTTCAAAAGACCCGGGGTGAGAGCCCCGTAGCCCGGTTCGGGTTGGCGGGTAATTCTGGTGGTTGGTTTGTTGGCTGGCACTACCCTGAACGCCGGAAGGTAAAGACGCGGCGAGAGCGGCGAGACCTGTGTCCTGTATAAAGTCCCGGCGCGTCATTCGCCGATTCATACCGAGTTCCTGGTCAGATTTAGTCATCCTTGTACCGCCGGTTAGAAGCTGTCACAACTGATACCTGCATATGTCGTGATCTGCCATTTACCATCCAGGTAGTCGGCCAGGTACCATCCGCAGTCATGCTCTTCGGGTGCTTCTTTGTAATGGTCGAGCCAGTCCGCTTTGAAGCTAGCGGTAGTTGTATTGATTGGATT
>PBRP01000062.1 GCA_002726655.1 Gammaproteobacteria bacterium | reverse complement strand
CATGCTGGCACTCGTACACCTGGTATTCGACACCCTTGGCCCCGCCCAGCACGCGGCCTTCTGCCACTGCGACAACAGAATTTAGCCAGGCATAGTCTTTGCTACCCGTTTCAAATCTTGGTTGAGTCATGAAATATGTGTCCCCCAACTGCATATCTTCCCCTTGCTTGCTGGCTTCAGCGAATTTTTCATTGAATACCAATTTGCCAAAATACTGCATGTAGATCAGCACATCATCGTTGGTTTTGAGTGTAATTCGAACATCGACGTGCCCTAGGCCTTCAGCACTCACTAATACCCAGTCGGCTCCCGGCGTCAGTATAGTTCCGTTGAGGCGTTCGCCTGCAAACGATCCGCCAGTTACTTCGGCGATCGACCTTGTTCCCATGGGAACGGCTCCAATCATGTCGGATGGTTGGCGAAGGTCGGCCTGCATGGTCATCAATGGTATTAGCTTCATAATCTNNNCCTGAATGTNANTNTTGAANAGGGAATAGAACACATTTTGNNAGNCNNCTCAATANGGGNTAGGATCNTGNGNNGTCATNTANGGGNGTNGACTCGACACCANTGNNNTTTTTGCATAAGCTAATNGNCCCTGAATTNGGAAGGCNGANNANNACNATGATCTACAACAACATACTGGAAACNATAGGCAACACGCCAATTNTCAAAATAAATCGCGTGGGNCCTTCTAATCAGAANATTTTCGCNAAGCTGGANGCNTTCAATCCNCTNGCATCAGTCAAGGATCGGCTTGCTATAGCCATCATNCTNGNNGCTGAAAANGATGGCTCTNTAAANCCTGGGCAGACCGTTATAGAGGCTACCTCCGGNAACACNGGNATAGCNNTGGCNATGGTGTGTGCNGCAAAAGGCTANCCNTTCGTCGCAACNATGGTTGAGACCTTNTCAGTNGAACGTCGNAAAATAATNAAGGCNCTGGGGGCAAAAGTTATTCTGACCCCNGCTGCGGAACGAGGAANCGGTATGGTTCGNTTAGCCAGTGANCTTGCCANCAAACANGNCTGGTTTNTGGCCAGGCAATTTGANANCCCNGCCAATCCGGCGTATCACCGAAATACNACCGCNCCNGANATNCTNNNGGANTTTGCCGGACAGGAACTTGACTACTTTGTCAGTGGCTGGGGAACNGGCGGTACTGTTACNGGAGCAGGNCAGGTNCTNAAAACNGCGAGGCCNGANATCAAGATTNTTGGTGCNGANCCTGAAGGNGCGGCAATGCTATCTGGNAANGANTGGGCGNCACANAAGATNCAGGGCTGGACGCCGGATTTTATTCCTGAAGTNCTCGANCCGGAAGTAATAGATCANATCATCCCNGTNAANGATGCNGATGCNATCAGCACNGCNCAGCANTTAGCNGNGNNGGAGGGNATNTTCTGTGGCATTTCATCCGGNGCNACCATGTCAGCGGCACTNANNNTTGCAGAAAANGCNCCAGCGAACAGTAATATNTGNGTGATGNTGCCGGANACNGGNGANCGNTATTTGTCNACNCCTNTNTTTGCNGANATTNCTGAAGANAGTGATGATGANTGGTTAGACCAGCAGNGCTGAGNNNNAGAGNTNCCTGAAGCGAANNANTGGNGCAGAANNNNGATAANAGTACGCATCTTTCANCCCTCTNATTTCTCAGAAAGNNGNGAGGTCGCGNTTGCCCATGCGNTNAAACTGGCNCTTNTNNCCNGNTCAGAATTTCAAATCCTCAATGTGCAGNCNAACAANGGAGAATATGACTGGGANTCTTTTCCNGGTGTTCGCGAAATGCTGGNGAANTGGGGAGAACTGCCNNNGGATAGTNCCAGAAGNGCTATTNCNNANCTNGGNGTCAAGGTTGAAAAGAATATTGGCCGGGATNANGACCCGGTNGNTTCAGTNCTTNATTTNCTNTCACGCAAACCTGCTGACCTTATCGTCATTGCCACACATCAATACCAGGGTCGGATGCGATGGCTGAACAAACCTATCGCAGAGCCGATTGCCAGGGAATCAGGAGAGATGACACTTTTTCTTCCCCATGGTGTCGAGGGGTTTGTTTCATTGGATGATGGCGGGATCTCCCTGCGCGAAATACTCATTCCAGTCGACAATGATCCTGATCCCGGGCAGGCTATTGATACGGCGGCTTCCCTGGCAGCCAGTCTGAACCTTGAAGAGGTAAGGTTCACAGCGATTCACGTGGGCAGTGAGTCTGATATGCCTGACCTGCATACGGTAGACCGTGAAGGCTGGATTTGGAACATACAATGTACCAGGGGTGACCCGGTAGAAAATATCTTGCAGGCATCAAAGGGTTGTCGCGCAGACCTGATTGTTATGCCGACCGCTGGGCATGACGGGTTTCTCGATGCGTTGCGTGGCAGTACGACCGAGAGGGTCGTGCGCGGAGCGAACTGCCCTGTGCTAGCGATCCCGGTCAATCAACCCGGTCAATAGTGAAGTGGACTAGTCGGCTACCCGGACAATTCTCGTTCCCACATTGCCGCCCGCCAAGAGGTCAACAAAGGCGGCTGGTGCTTTCTCCAGCCCCTGGAAATCGTCGTTAATGGGCTTGAGTTCACCGGATTTAATCCAGCCCCTAATTTCATCTTTTGCATTGGCGTATTCAGCCAGATAGTCAAACACCAGGAATCCCTGCATTCGAATTCTCTTGTTGACCAGCAGGCCAGGTATTCCCCGCGGACCACCCGCCGGATTACTCGTGTCGTATTGAGAGACGACACCACAACACACAATGCGGCTGTGTTCGTTCATTCGAAACAGTGCGAGGCCAAGAATATCGCCACCCGTATTGTCAAAATAGATATCAACCCCGGCCGGGCAGGCAGCCTTGAGATCCTGGCGAAAGTCCTCTGACCTGTGGGACACGGATGAATCGTATCCAAGTTTGTCTTCGAGCAGATGGCACTTTTCAGGAGTGCTGGTAATTCCAACCGTTTTGCAGCCTTTTAGNTTTGCGATTTGCCCGACCAGATGCCCCACCGATCCTGCGGCGGCGGATACCAGGACCGTTTCACCGCTCCTGGGCTCGCCGACCCTGAGCAGGCCGAAATAGGCCGTAAGCCCATTTGTACCCAGGGCGCCGAGGTAGTGGGCAGGGTCAATATCATCTTCGACCCTGGTTAGTATTTCTCCCTTGTGAACAGAGTAGTCCTGCCAGCCGGATGAGCAGGTAACCAGGTCACCTTCGCTGAAACCATCAGCCTTTGATTTTTCCACCCTCGCGACGCCGAGGCCATTCATGACAATGTTTGTCCTGGGTGCGCCTGCGTAGCTTGCACTGCCCTGCAAGCCTGCTCTGGTTCCAGCACCGATGGTGACAGCCAGGGTACGGCACAGGACCTCATCTGCTTCCGGTTCAGGAGCGGGGCTCGTCTCAATTCGATAATTGGACTCCTGCAGTTTTCCTTCAGGCAGCGAATCAATGATCACTTGTCGGTTGTCAGTCATGCTGTTTTCCTTTTTTGTGGTTTGCCATGTGCCGGATGTGTGGCGTAAACAGTTTCAATGGCGCTGGTTCACAAGTGTCTCAGATCCTGTCCGGCCGGCACAAGGGAATCGCAAGCGGGTCCGAGGAAAAAGATGAGTCCTCGTGATATATTAGAATCAAATTAGTTAACTGGAAGTATTATCATGGCAAGACCAGAAAAACATATCTTAGTGTGCGCGCATTCACGACCAGAAGGCGATCCCAAGGGATCCTGTCAGCAGCGTGGCTCCGGTTCGGTGGCCGAAGCTTTTGCGAATGAGCTCGGTGAAAGAGAGTTGTGGGGGAAACTGAAATTGAGTACGACCAGTTGCCTGGGTATCTGCGAACATGGTCCAAGCGTACTGGTTTACCCTGAGGGTGTGATGTATGGCAAAGTAACTGCAGATGACGTGGTGAAAATTATTGATCAGCATCTGTTGAATGGTGAGCCTGTCGAGGAACTGAAGGTGTCAGCGGACGTATGGTAATCACCCGGCGAGCGGGAAATAAACATTTGAAACTGCTGCCGTTGCCAGGTCGCCAACTTTTCTCCAGCGCACGGTAATTTTTGTCCTGGGCGGTGTGTGGCGTACGACTTTAATCATAGCAGCGATACCAGTACCGGAACCGCCACCGCCACCGCTGACGGCGATGACTAGGTTTGGATCCCTGCGCTTCTTTTACCTACAGAGTTTCTGTATATTGCGGCGAGGTAAATGATGCGATTTCTGGCATCATAAATTCAATTTTGTCAGGTAGATGCCTGGTTGGGAGAGGTCGATTGGAAACGCAAAGGGTCAAGGCAAGCGATGGTGCGGAACTGTATGTAGAGGCGCATGGAGAGGGTAAGCCCATTGTACTGTCCTGCGCCTTCTGTACGACCCATGAGAATTGGCGCGGACAGATTGAACCGCTTGTCGCAGCGGGAAGGCGGGTCGTACTTTGGGATTATCGTGGTCACGGCCTCTCAGACGCGCCGGACGATGCCTCTGCTTACTCTATTGAGCAGGTCGTAGATGATTTGCGGGCAGTGCTTGACTGGGCAGCACCGGGACAGAGTGCAGTCGTTGGCGGTCTCTCATTCGGAGGACTTTGCTCACTTCACTTCGCGCTGAAGTATCCCGACCGTGTTGAAGCCCTGTTGCTTGTTGACAGCGGCCCTGGTTTCAAGAAGCCGGAGGCGCAGGAGCAGTGGGCTGCCCAGGTTGAGAGGACTGCGAGTTTTCTTGAAAACCGGGGTTTTGTAGACTTCGTCAATGGTAAGGCGGGTGCCACCTGCATCGGGACAGATCCAGAGCTTCCTGCAGCGAAGGCAGCAGCGGCAGCAATCATTGCTCAGGGTGTGCCGGGCATCGCCCACTTCGGACGTCAGGTTTCAGCCCTTGCACCGGGTGTGATCGATGACCTGGCAAATATATCCATGCGTACACTTGTGCTGGTTGGCGAATTTGACAAGCCTTTTCTTCGTGCTGCTGAAGTCATGGCCTCAAAAATCCCGGACGCGACCTATGAGGTTATCCCAGGGGGCAACCACATAGTCAACATCGAGACCGCAGAGAAGTTTAATGCGATGGTTTGTAGCTTTCTTGAGGAATTGTAGAACCTCCACACTATAGTGTGGGTCCTTTATTTTAGGAGCTATTTCAGGAGCTATTGCAGAAATGCCCAGGAGTCGAGTTCTATAGCCATGCGGGCGTGACGTCTGGCCATGGTAAGGAACATCTGGTCACCGCGCTCGGTCTGGTCCACCAGCGCCGTGGCGACCACCGTCAGGGCAAAACCAGAGAAGACCCCGCGGCGATATTCCAGCCAGCAACGATCCCAACTTACATCAGCGATTCCCGCTTTGATGAGTGCCGCGTGGTAATCACGAATAATATCCTCCTCCACTGCGCGACGGGCATCTGGTTCGAGACCGCTGCCCATAAAGAAGGAAACGTCATGTAGTGGCTTGCCTACCCTGACACTTTGCCAGTCAACTGCAGTGATGTCCGGTGGCGACAGGTCGTTGCTGATCAGCAAATTATCGAGGCGGTAGTCATAGTGTTCCAGGCTGAATAAATCCTTTGGGTAAGGTTCATACATGGGGCATGACTCGGCCGCACCCATACCCTTGATGATCTCGATTTCGTCTTCGGCCAGGCTGGTTTCGAAGCGGTCAAGAAATTTTGGCAGACCCTCGTTGTACAAGGTTCTCATATCGGCGAAGGGTGTATCTTCCAGGTAACCCACATAGTCATGCATTGATGCATCACACCAGGTTGGCGCCTGCAGACCGACCAGTTCAAGTACGGCAGCATGTGCAACCTCTGGGCTGCAGCCTGCCAGTTGGTCACCCTGGCTGCCCTGGTGTATATCTTCCATCAGGATCAGGAAGTCGGGACCCTTACCGTCTATGTCACTGTAATAGCAGGTAGGCAATGAAATGGCCAGTTGAGGGGCGAGGTCACGATAGAAAGTAACTTCCTTCTCGTAGGTGCCCATTACGACACCTGTCTCGCGGCTGATAGGGTTGTCCGCTGGGAATTTGCCTACCAGGGACCGGGGCGCTGTCGTACTTTCACTCTGCAGGTTCAATGTTATTCGCATGCACATGCCGGACTGACCGGTTCCTATCCGCTCCAGCGTAAAGTCACGTACGCTGGCGTCAGCATGGCCATTTTTCCGCAGCTGTTCGGTTAACCAGTCAGCACTGATTGTTTCTGGTGTCGGAATTGCTTTCGGCATTAGGTTTCACCTGGATTGAGTGGCTCGTTAATTTGGCACTTTCTTCTGCTGGAAGATAATACAACATTCATGCATTTGATGGCCTTTTTGCTCTAGCGGGCTAAAGGTTAGTGACTTCTCAAGACCATATCGGACATATTGCGTATGGCGAAACGGGTAGTTTATTCTTCACAGGTATCTGGCAAGGGAGAGACCAACATGGTGTATGAATTCATAAGAGTAGAACGTACAGACCAAATTGCTACGGTGGTGCTGAATCGTCCTGAGACCATGAACGCCCTGAATCCTGGAATCATGCAGGAAATTGAGCAGGTATCCCGGTCCTTCCTCGATGACGAACAAACCCGGGTAGTGGTATTCAGGGGGGAGGGCCGGCATTTCAGTGCCGGTGCTGATCTTAAGCAGCCAACGGTAAAGCAGAGCATGGTGATGCAAAGAAGATCGGCGGCGCTTGGCGCCAGGATGATCCGTGCTATCACTGAAATAAGCCAGGTCACCATTTCATCTATTCATGGTGCAGCCCTTGGTGGTGGTGCCTGTATTCCAACGGCCTGTGATTTTCGTATAGGGTCAGATGAATGTTTTTGCGGCTACCCGGAAGTTAATCTAGGTATTAACCTGCAATGGCATGCACTTCCACTTTGTGTACGCCTTATTGGGCCAGCTAGAGCGAAGAGAATGATCATGCTGGGCGCAAGGGAAGAGGCTCAGACCTTGCTCGAATGGGGTTTTCTCGATGCAGTGGTTCCCCGGACAGAACTTGAAAATGCGACCAGAGCACTTGCAGAACAATACGCCAGACAACCACCCATTGCTGTTCAGATGATCAAACAAAGTATCAATGCTGTGAGTGGTGCCCTGGATGATGCCATCATGCACATGGATTCGGATCAATATATGCTAACTGCGAGGACTGATGATCGTGACGAAGGTATAAGCGCCTTCTTTGAGAAGAGAGATCCTGAATTTAAGGGAAACTAAGAGTACAACTATCCTTGATCGGACAATAATGCTCCCTCATTGCCTTGTTGGAAGTTGGAATGAATCAGCGGGTTGTGGTTAATCCGCCCGACTCCTCCCAATCTCGTGCGATATTTGTAATAGATCATACTTACTTCCCGGATTGAATAGTCTGGTGCCTGACCTGACGTGGCTAGCGCCAGGGAAGGACGGGGTCGCCGAGACGCGGGAACGGTGGGGGCGCCGAGCCCATGGATGGCCGGCGCCACAGAAGGTTAGGTGCCAGACTATTCAATCCAAACTATCAAATTTCATCGAACAAGTACCATTTCAAGACTAGCGCTGCGTTTCCCGCTTTACTTTAATACCTTCTGCTTCCCGGTCCCATGTGTCAGCAGTTATACCCGCTTCCTTGAGCAGGTTCTTCTGCACTTTCTGGGTTGGCGTTTTCGGCAGGTCAGACATAATTCTGATGTACCGGGGTAACATGAAGTAAGCCATTCTCGGTTCAAGAAAGTGAAACAATTCGGTTGGATCAAGTTCTTGCCCGATGGCAGGTGCCGCCACGATCATGACGTCATCTTCACCGAATTCACTTGGCACGGCGATAGCTGCAGCTTCACCAACACTGGGGAAGGCTGTCACCTCTGATTCAACTTCAAATGATGAAATATTCTCCCCGCGGCGCCGAATTGCATCCTTGATGCGATCGACGAAAAAGAAATTATTCTCCTCATCGTAGCGAAAGGCGTCTCCCGTGTGGAACCAGCCGTTTCTCCATGCTTCCGCCGTTGCCTCTGGATTCTTGTAGTAGCCGTGGTTCATTGCCCAGGGTCGATCTGTGCGAACGATCAGTTCGCCCACTTCTCCGGGTGCCACCTCGCAATCGTTTTCATCGACTACTCTTACTTCAATATCTTTAGCAGGTTTGCCACAGGCCCCCATGACTGTTGGATTGTAATCTGAGCCGAGGGGCGAACAGATCTCGGTCATGTTAAATACGGCTTTCATTTTGAACCCATAACGTTCCGCGACTGCCTTCGCGTCTTCGTTCCAGGGGATTACTATTCCCCTTAGCAGGCTATGATCCTTATCTCTGTCGTCAGGCGGTCTTCTCAAAAGGAAAGGCACCATAGCTGCCAGCAGGCAGGTATAAGTGATCTTGTGCTGGCGGATAATAGGAAGAAATTCGTCTGTTCGGAAACTGTCCGCGAGAACGGTGGTACAGCCCCGGACCGCTGCTAGGTATAGAAACACAGTGCCACCGACATGAAAGAGGGGCAGATTAGCCAGTATCCTGTCTTCCTGCGTAACATCTGCATTCCCATTGAGCGACGTGGTATAGGCGTGGATATATGATGACAGAACCGCTTTGGAAGGACCGGTGGTGCCGGACGTGAAGATGATGTACATGCTGTCCCAGGGCTCTACCTGAAATTCCTGATCGATCTTGCCTTCGTTTTCCATCAGGTCGCTAAAGGACTCGATCTTGAGCCCATCGAGTTCGACCGGCTCCCCGGTCAGTATTACATCAGTTAACTTTTCTCCAACATCGATATCGGCCAGCCGCGGCGCTAACTGGCTATTGCAGATCATTAGACTGGCATTGGATAGCTGGATCACATGCTGTAGGAGGTTGCCCTTATAGGCGATATTAACCGGTACATAGACTGCGCCTATATAGCTGAGGCCATACCAGGTCAAAACCGCCTCTTTGCAGTTGGGCTGCCAGGACAGCACATGGTCNCCCTGCCTGNCCCCTGCCGTTAGGAAACCAGCCGCAACGCGGCAAATTAACTCAAGCGTTTCTGACCAGGTCCATTCGGTGCCATCATCGAAAACAAACGCCACATGGTCCGGCTTTTCCTCTGCCCATTTCTGCAACAGGTTTTGCAGTACGCAATCTTCTCTCGTTGGAATTCGGGGATCGTATACCATGGTTGAGTTCCACCTTTTAACAGCAAAATAAGAAAGAAAATCTTGCACTCGTGATGTAGATGATTGTAGAAGCTAGCATGGCTCGGGACAAGTGAACCTATTTAACGCTTCCAATACATTGTTCTTGATCAATGGTGACTTCCCGGCCACAAAATTCTTCTCCCGTCATTGCCTGCATCAGATCAGGGTCTTCAGAATTAATCCACACGCGTTGGCCTTCAGGGGTCTGGCAGGCAATGTGTGCAACCGATGGCCCAAGACCTCCGTACATGACGGTATAGGATTCAATTATGGCGTCTCCTTCAAACTCCGGCAGACATTCGCGCGCCGGTAGGGCATCTATATCATCCTGCACGTCAACACGCTGAAAGTCCTTCTCCGGAGGCTGTCCGGAATAGATTCCATGGGCGTGCTTGTAGAGGTTGCCACCATTCGCCGTGATGAGCCCCTTCTTCTCCGGGGATGCGCGCAACAGTTCCACCATTCTGGCGATGCTGTGCATCACGTAATTGTTGACAGGTCCGCCGCCAAACGTCAGCCCCCCTGTGACCGTCAAAGGTCGTAATTCAGACAGGCCAAGTTCAGTTGCTGCTACCTGTACAGCTGACGGAAAACAACTATACAGGTCAACATAATCAAGCTCGTTAGCGCTGGTTCCCGCCAGGTCGAAAATTCTTTCGCCCACCAGTCGAATAGCGGGAGACGAGTAGAAGTTGTCTCGCACTGATGCACTGAAGTGATCGCGACCCTCAACCCCCGCGTGGGGATACACCCATAGATGTTCAGGGATGGACAGTTGTTTCGCTTTCTTAACAGAACACATTATCAGTGCTGCGGCCATATCCACCGCATTGTTCGAGTTCATCAACTTGGTATAGGGAAAGCTGACGGCTCGATTGCTCTTTGACACTGTACGAATTTCCTCGGCACTGATATTTTCTCGAATCCAGGCATGGGGATTGTCCCGGGCTATGTCATTGAAGCGAGACCAGAGCTCAGACACCCTGCGCGAGTGATCTTCAATGCTCTCTCCGCGATGAAAACGGATGGCATTTTCGTAGATTGGATAGACCTGAATCGGTGTCTGAATTCCCTTGGCGATCTCGTACTCGTGGTGTTCACTCTGTTGCGAGCCACCCAACAGCACATCGTATGTCCCGGGTGTTTTGCGCATGTTAACGCGAGTTCCAGCCTTCCTGGCCTTTGCCTGACTGTAACCAATTTCCGCCCCGGCAATCAGCACAAGGTCCAGCTCACCCGCCAGAATATTTTCAGCCGTCTGGTTAACCATGACCTGGTTGTAGTTGCCACCAAAAACCGTCCCGACTGTCTGGCTTCCCGGTGCACCAATCTGTTCGGCAATATAGCGGGCAGGGTTTTCATAGGGCCACATGCCGCGGATGACGCGGACCGATTGCACCTTGTCCAATAATTTCGACTGGGAATCCTCTTCCGCCAGGTCGCAGGCCTGGAGCATGAGATCGACTGGCTCAATCGCATCCTGCAGCTCATTGATTCGGTGCTGCAACTGCCCGGCACCAACGATTATGGGTGTGTTTGGGTTTATCATCTGTTCCTTACAATCCTGCCTTGTTGATAGCCCTGTTTGACCGAATATAAACCGTCGGCTTCAAGATTCCTGGAGTCTGCGATAGGCCTGATCTCCGAATTCGCTGGTAACCGATAGACCAAGTTCATGGGCGCCGAGAATTGATGAGCGGATAAGATCTGCTGTAACCGGCATGGGCATATTGTGCACCATTGCATTCCCTATGCTTGCCTCGACTATGAGTTTGATATCATCCTGATTGTCAGCATCAAGGGAAAGCTGACCGAGATGTATCGGCAGGCCAACCGCGGCAAAAAATTGGGCTACACGATTTGCTTCATCCGTCGATTCCATCATTACCTGTGCCAGGGTCCCCATTGCCACCATCTCGCCGTGCAGGTAATTGTCATGCACAACGGGAATCAAGGCATAGCTCTGGGCTATGCTGTGGGCAACCGCAAGCCCGCCACTTTCAAACCCGATGCCGCTCAGCAATGTATTGGCTTCAACGACCTTCTCGAGTGACTCGGATACGGATTTTGACTGTACAGAGGCGCAGGCCGCCACACCTTCTTCAAAAAGCGTTTTTGCGCAGACTTCTCCTATGGCACATGCCGCGAGCGTGGGCCGGCCACCAATCGTCGACATGGCGTTCGGGTTATCGATGCATACCCTCGCTTCATACCAGGTGGCCATCGCATCCCCCATCCCTGCGACCAGGTAACGTTCTGAAGCCCTGGCGACAACGCCCGTATCTACAACGACCAGTGCTGGATTGTCCGGGAAGAATTCCACGTCGGTTACTTCCCCACCTGTGCCATACATAACGGACAAAGCAGAGCAGGGGGCATCATTAGATGCCAGTGTCGGCACCACCGCCACAGGCACCCCCAGTTTGTAGGCGATGCTCTTGCCTGCATCAATACATTTACCCCCACCGACTGCAATCAGGCAGTCAACTGAATCTGCCTGCAATGTGTTTTTATGAAGCGCAACCTCCTCTTTGGAACATTCACCATTGAATATGGCTATCACTGACTCAATCCCGGCAGCTTTCATGCTTGCAAGGATTCGAATACCGTCTGCCTGCAATCCCCGTTTTGATATCAGAACTGCAGATCGCTTTGCCTTAATCAGGGAAAGGTAGCGTCCAAGGTCATCGAGAACCCCGTCCCCCTGTATATATCGTGGTGGAGCGATCATGACCCTGGGTGTTTTCCCGGAAGGGCTGGCAAATATGAGTTGTGGAAAATAGGGTTCGGACACTAATTTGCTCCCGTTTGTTCGTTTTGTTTGAAGCTACTGCCAAGTCTAATCATGGTTCCACACGGGGCATCAAGACTCAACCCGC
This sequence comes from Gammaproteobacteria bacterium, assembly GCA_002726655.1. Classification (GTDB taxonomy): domain Bacteria; phylum Pseudomonadota; class Gammaproteobacteria; order Pseudomonadales; family Azotimanducaceae. The sequence continues at coordinate 7,317 of PBRP01000062.1, read as the reverse complement.
AGTTGCTCAGATGATATCCGCGCTCTCAGTTCTTCCTGGTATTCCTTGGTAATAGGAAAATTCCAGATAATCCAGGCTGACCAGGACAGGAAAAATATCGGTATCAGGGTATAGGTGTATTGAAGTGCCTTAAGACCCTGGAGGTCGTTTTCAGTGGATGGGTCGAAACCAAGGAACTGCAGGAAGGATAGGGTTACGCCGGCAGCAACTGCCAGGGCGATCTTGTCAGCGGTACCCCAGAGTGCCATGAACAGGGCGCCCCGTTGCTGACCACTATCCAGCGTGTCCAGATCAATGACGTCTGCCGCCATGGATGGAACCAGGACATTGCCAACATTTGCCACGAGGCCGCAGAAAATCTGGATAAAGATGTAGTACTTCCATTGACCTGGCGCCATGAGTAGAACCGTACAGAATACAGCGATCATATAGAGGGACAGTGATGCCATCAGTTTGTGCTTATTGACTTTTGATGCCAGTCGAACGATGAGGGGTGTGCCGATCATGCCGCACAAAAAATAGACGACCAGCAGTGCGGACCATTCCTGGGTTGTTGCGCCAAGATAGCGGGACAGGAAGAAGACATAGAGTGTGCTGATGCAGTACCAGCCCACGTGATTGGTCACCCCTGCTGCGAGCAGGCGCATAAATGGTTTGTTGTTCCAGACCAGGATCAGCGCCTCTCGGAGATTGATGCTGCTCTTCTTGCTGAATTTGGCGTGGGGGACTACAAATAGCAGTAGAGGGCCGAATACAAACAGGCACCCAAGGGCTGCCCAGGCGACTATTCTCAGCATTGGCTGCAGGCTGCCCGTTTGAGCAGGTGCGAGAGAGGTAAATCCCTGGCCGACCAGATAGTTCAGCACCAGCGGCATTGACATAACGACCAGCAAACCGGTGCTCATTGCTACTGACCGTGCACCGGTGATACGTGACCGTTCGTGGTAATCAGGTGAAAGTTCAGCAGCCCATGCGGACAGGGGAATGCTGATGAGTGTCCAGCCTAGATAGAGTAGTGCCACGGAAACAAAGAGGTAGAGATGGCTAACCTGCTCGGGCGGGTTGAATACCGCGATAGTTGAGAACCCCATGACCGGTAGACCAAAAATGATCCAGATGCCACGGCGACCAAAGCGATCCGGAGTTGCATCCGACAGGGTGCCAATAAGCGGGTCAGTGATGACGTCCGTTACCCTTGTCAGCAGGATGATGATGCCAATGGACGCTAGACTGATGCCCAGCTCACTCGTGTAGTAGGGAATCAGATAGATGCTAAGGGGCAGACCCCCCATGGCAAGCGGAATACTGATCAGGGCAAAGGCAATGAGCTCTCTGGTTTTCAGGCGCATGGTGGCTATTTTATATTGGCTTCAGGCAGCTGCTGAAACAAGTGTTTCCAGTTCAGCCAGGCGCATTGAAATACGTTCAGCTGCCTGGTTGCCAAGATGCACGATAAGCTGGTCAACACCCAGGTCAGCGTAGGCCTTCACCATATCGGCGGAGACCCGGTAGGGGGGTGTAATGACAAGCTCAAAATCATCGCGGCTGCGGTTTTCCTTTGCGAGGGCCGCATCGAGTTCAACCAGGACCTGTGCCGTCTGTTCTACATTCATCTGGAAGCCATACCAACCGCTACCGTATTTTGCCGCACGGCGAAAACCAGCCTTGCTGTGGCCACCGACGATAATGGGAATGTGTGGCTTCTGAATGGGCTTCGGGTCCAGGTGACAAGGTTCGAGGTCATAGTACTTGCCGTGATATTGTGCGGTGGGTTCGGTCCAGAGAATCTTTAGCATTTCGAGTATTTCATCGCAGCGCTTACCCCGGTCTTCAAAGCTGTAACCACAGGCGATAACTTCCTCTTTGCACCAGCCGATACCGATACCGAAATCAATGCGTCCTCCGGTGAGCCAATCGAGGGTGGCGAATTCTTTAGCCGTATACAGGGGGTTCCTCTGTGGCAACAGCGTTATACCCGTACCAAAACGCAGCGTTTTACTGCAGGCCGCCAGGTAGCCTATGGTCGCTACCGTATCGAGCATGCCACCACCCTCCGGGACAGGCAGCTTGCCATCTTTGGAACCGGGGTAGGGGATCTCAGTTTTGTCGAACAAAACCACATGCTCACCCATCCAGAGTGAATCAAGCCCTGCATTCTCCGCATCGCGTGCAAAGTTGCCAATCATCTCTGGCGTGCAAAGGGGTGACATAAAGGTAGAAAAGGTGCCGATTTTCATAAATGCCCTGCTGTTGAATTTAAAACAATTGAAGCTAATGCGGGTTAGGATAGCATACCGATACCTGGTCCAGATATTTTCTGCAAACGCCCCTTATCATGAACGTTAGTAATGGTTGCTGGTGTGCTGAAGCGGAAATAAAGAGGTGTCAGATGATACCTTTCTCGCGCAACTGCTCCTGCTCTGCTTCGCTAATACCAAGTTCGGACAATATTTCCCCGTTCTGTGCACCAATTGGCTGTGCCGGTGTGCGAATAGTGACTGGTGTGCGGGAGAATTTGGCAACGGGGCCCGTGAGGGGTGCTTTGCTGCCATCCGTCAGCTCGACCTCCTGCATCATGTCACGTTCAGACACATGCTCGCTGCGGGCGGCGGCTTCAAAATCATTTACCGGTGCGACGGGAATACCGGCTTCCGCCAGTAATTCAACTGCCTCGTTTTGATCCTGCTCCCTGCACCAGTCACTGGCCAGTTGGTTCAGTTCACGCCGGTGCTCGAGCCGTGCATTGATTGTTGTGAATCGTTCATCTTCAGCCAGTTCCGGATTTTGCATGGCTTCACAAAACTTACTCCAGTGACTATCCAGCATGACGGCCAGATAGATCCACCCATTCCTGCATTCAAAAGTATTGAGGGGGGCAGCGGTCGGAAACTCGTTACCCTGTTTCTTTACCGGTAGACCTAGGAGTGCCGAGCTGGGGAGTATGTTGCTGAAGGCGAGGACGCTGTCCACCATGCAGGCATCAATATGCTGGCCTTCACCTGTCTGATTTCGGTGATGCAGTGCAGCAAGTGCTGCCAATGCCCCATGCAGACCTGCCAGGTCATCGGCTAGAAATGTGGGTGCCTTGACGGGTGGACCATCCACTTCCCCATTGAGAGACATCCAGCCGGTAAAGGCCTGTGCCAGCGGGTCATAGGCAGCCTGGTCATGGTGGGGACCGTACTGTCCAAATCCGCTTACTGAAACATAGATAATGTCTTGCTTTGCTTCTCTAAGATGTTCATAGCCGAGCCCCCAGGAGTGCAACGTGCCCGGTCTGAAGTTTTCCACCACTATATCGCAGCTCTGGGCAAGCTTGATGAAGATTTCCCGGCCTTCCTCGCTGTTGATATTGAGACTCAGATTCTGCTTGTTGCGATTGACCATCTCATTCATCAGCGGCAGTTTCCCGGGACCGTCAAGGTGGGGTGTCAAAAGGCGCATAACTTCGCCATCGGGGCTTTCTACTTTGATTACTTCGGCGCCGTAATCGCCCAGCAGGCAACCCACCATTGGACCTGCCCAGGATGTTGTCGCCTCCAGTACCCGTATGCCGTCAAGGGGACCCTTCAGGTCCGTTCTGGCGTCAGCATAAAAGTCGGTCTTTTCCATGATGTCTCCCTGCACGCCTTTACTGGTGTGATCTGATAGCTTACCCCATTACCAGTATTAGAGGGTACGCCCGGCCCGGTCACCCTCCCGGAACGCCTCCATGGCAGTTCGCGGAGCGACTGCATCCCCCACTTGTGTGACCGGGTACTGTTTGGCTATCTCGTGGTACAGGTGACTTTGCGGATGAGCATGGCCGCCGGCAACGATAAAGTCGAAGGACCTGCTTTGCATGCCAGTGAAGGGATGCCTGGTCTCTGCTTTGCCCTCGGCAATAGCAATGAGCTGGGTAGTGGTTTCGATTGCACAGGATAGCTTTTGCAGGCTTCCCAGCAGATCAGCACTGTGGGTAAATCCGATACTGGGTCCGTACTGCGGAAAGGGTGTTATCAACGTCACCTGGCTCCCACGTTTGGCCAGGCTTTCTGTGACCAGACCGGTTTCAGTGGTGCCCTTGAGGTCAACGACCAGTGCTCTGGTGTCCTTGATATCAAATTGGTTGCCTTCAAGAGTGCCGGTAACCGCGTCATCTGAACTGATCACAGGTATGGATCCGTCAGAGGTCGCAGTAAGTTCTCTGCTGGCGATGGCACCAGTGGCGAGAATAATTGAATCGGGACTAAAATCCTTGATAAATGCCATATCGACGATGGTCTGGGTAAGAATTTTGACCTTGAGGTTATCCAATGCTTGTTCCAGCCAGTTGATAGCAGACAGTAGATTAGCTGCGTCTCCCATTTCAGCCACATGGTTAAGTCGCCCACCGATGCGGTCAGATGCCTCGGCCACAGTAACGTCATGGCCCCTTTGTGCTGCCAATTCCGCTGCTTTCAATCCAGCAGGGCCAGCCCCGATGATCAGAACTTTTTTTGGTTCACTAACCTGCGTGAGGGGCAATAGTTTGTACTCCTGACCCACCTCAGGGTTCTGGAAGCAGGTCAGTGGGAAAGGACCGGGCTGGCGGTCAATGCAGCCCTGATTGGAGCCGGTGCAGGTTCGAATCAGGTGCGGGGTTCCAGCCATGAGTTTCTGGCCGAAGTCGGGGTCGGCAATCTGCGCCCGGGTGAGTCCTACCAGGTCGCAGTCGCTGTCCTGAAGGGCCTGTTCCGCCAGGTCGGGTGTCGGGATCTTGCCCACCCCAATAACCGGAATAGCCGCATTAATGGCGGAACGCAATCCTGCGGTCAGGGGCAGATATTCGCCAAATGGATGCCGATATGAACCGATAGCCCTCGCATAGTGGGCGCCTCCGGCCCCCTCGGAATGGTTGAGATAGTCGAAATGGCCTAGTGAGACCAGGTCTGCTGCTATATCACAGAGCCCCTGGTGCCCCAGGCCGCCTGCCTCGGGCCTGATAAAATCATCAGAGGATATCCTCAGGCCCAGAACTGCCTCCGGGCCAATGGCCTCTCTAACTCGCCGCCCCAGGGTAGATGCAAAATGTAGGCGTTCACCCCAGATATCCGTTCGCTTATTAGCATAGGGGCTGAAAGACTGTTGAATCAGATAGCCGTGTGTACCATGCAGTTCGACGCCATCCATACCATTTTCTACAGCGATGACGGCCGTATCCACAAATGCCTGAATGATTTCCTCTATTTCATCGTTAGTCATCTCATGAGAAGCCTCACCATCGGTAGATGGTGTGCCTGAGAAAGACCAGAGGGGAGTCAGGTCGTCGCGACCATCGGATTTACCTTGGGCGCCAAAATGAAACAGCTGCACAATAGTCTTGGTTCCATGCCGGTGAAGGGTATCGGAGAGTCGTCTGAACTTTTCCGGCATGTCGTCCTTGTCATAGACAAAGTGGCCGGTATTTTGACCCGAGTGGTGGACGTGCATAGCCGTCAGTATGATTAAACCTGCGCCGCCCCGTGCGCGCCTCTCCTGGTAGGCAATATAACGGTCGCCTGAATCACCTGGTTTATAGAACTCAAGGAATGCGCCATGGGCGGTGGAAACAATTCTGTTCCTGACCTCAAGGGAGCCAATTTTTAGTGGAGAGAGAAGTTTCATGTGGACCTCCAGGTCTTCCTCTAGTTCGATGGGCTTCAGCTTGGGTCACTGTATAGAACTCAGCACATGAAGGAAAACAAACTGCAGGCCTGCACCAGCGGCCAGCCTCTGCTGAAAATGGATTACATGATCGGCCTGGTGATAATAAGGGTGAAGATACAGTAGCCTTTGGCACTTGCCACCAGATCGCCTTTGCCAGGCGCATGAGTGCAAGCGTCTCTCCACCCTTGCCAGATATTACTCGGCGAGGAATTTTTCCTCATCGAAAGTCACATACTTCTCGGGAATGAATTTGCAGATCCAGCGGTCCGGGCTGTTCATATGCTTGAAGTGTGTGTAGGCAATGTCATGGGCAGCACCGAATACTCGCTCCTGAAGACCCTGCAGAAACATCACCATAATCTCCGGCCTTGTGTCGAACACTACATGGCCGATGGCTGTCACTGAACCCGTTTCATGGTACATCGTCAGTGAGCATCTAGGGTCCTTCAGCAACCGGTTAGTTTTAGCGCGACCTTCTATAGTCGTTAGATATATGTCTCCATTTACACAGACGGGTGAAACGATTGCCATCACAGATGCGCCATCGCCTGTCGCCCAGCACCAGCCGGCGTGACCGCTCTTGACAAGTGTCCGCCATAGCCCACCCTCATCCAGTTGATAAGGGACGTTCCAGCCTGCTGTATTTTGATTTTCAGTCATTGTTCTCTCCTTTGGAAACTCTGGCGCGGCATTTCAGCACTGTCAGAGGTTCGCTAATTCTAATTTGGTGAAATTTGGCTACCTAGTCTCGTGGCAGGTTGGCGCCATTAAAAGTAATGTATTTGTCTGTAGTGACTTTTATGGAGACCCGTTCGCTGGACTTGAGTTTTACTGCAAGCCGGGTTGCCTTATCAGAATCAGCCGGGTATCTCTGTTTGGCAGACTCGTCGCAGACAGTTGCTGTCAGCTTGTCATCAGATATGATTTCCGCCTGACCACGAAGCGTTACGGCACCAGCGCCGTACGCCCAGCACATGGAGATTCGTGGATCCCGGGCAATGGATTTAGCAATCGCCTGAGATGGTACCGCAGTAAAGTAGACACAGCCGTCGTCGAGTATCGCGAACGGAACTGCAATGGATCTTGGTGATCCGTCACTTGCTATCCAGGAAGTCATGGCGAGGGGTGTGCCGTGTATGGCTTCGTCAATGCCGGCTTCGTCCAGCACGAATTCAGCCAGGTGGTTGTAGTAGCGGATCTGTTTGTCTGGATTGTGGTCATTCCAGTGGTTTATAAAGGCAAATTCTTCGCTCATCTGCATTCCTTGTGTAAAAGATTCGTTGTTATGTCTATTTAGAGCCTAAAAAGCCCAAACCCGTACAAGGTCTGAGGTCATGAATAAAGATATAGCCTAATGATCCCCGGGGCAAGTTACAAAATACTAGCCACATGAGTCCTCTTTGCTCCTGATATATGTAGTTTCTGGGCTGCTGCCAGTAGTCCATGCAGATGTCTAGTCCCTAGTCCACTCGATGTTGTAAATAGATAATAACCGGCCAGGGACCTGAGAGGTGCTGTTTAGAGGTCAGAAAGACGCTGAACAGCTTATTTTTACTGGCCTGGGATCAATTGGAGTATTTAATGGTTATTTGCATTCAAATTGGAGTATTTAATGGTTATTTGCATTCAAATTGCAGTATGATGATGTGG
>PBRP01000061.1 GCA_002726655.1 Gammaproteobacteria bacterium | reverse complement strand
AATGTCCGGTTTCTCCAAAGTTAAAGTGTCCTCTTTTGTTTTAGAGGAAACTTACTTTGACAGAGGAGATTTACAACATGAGCCGCAAAGAGCTTGATCGTCTATCAATCATTCAGCGTGTCGATCGCAAAGAGCTTAGCCAGGAGGCTGCGGCCAAGATGATGAGCCGATCTGCCAGGCAGGTCCGTCGATTGCTAGATCGTTACAAAGAATATGGCGAGCAGGGGCTCATCTCAAAACATAGGGGTAAACCCAGTAATAACCGGCTACCAGACGTATTACGGCAACAGATTGCCGAGATCGTTTCCGAGCACTACGCTGACTTTGGCCCCACACTTGCTCAGGAAAAACTGCTGGAAAGGCATGACATCAAGCTTTCTGTCGAGACCCTACGTCAGATCATGACCCAGGTGGGTTTATGGAAACCCAAACGGAAACGTCAGCCGGCCGTTCATCAATTGCGTGAACGACGACCTTGTCGGGGAGAGTTGATTCAAATCGATGGTTCACCGCATGCCTGGTTTGAAGACAGGGGGCCACGATGTACGCTGATTGTGTTTATTGATGACGCCACGGGTGAACTGATGGGTTCAGAGTTCTGGCCACAGGAAACGACACAAGCCTATATGTCGGTACTGCAGGGCTATCTGAGCAGGGATGGGCGGCCAGTGAGCTTTTACAGCGATAAACACAGTATATTTCGCATTAACACTGAAACGGCAGATGGGCACACGATGACCCAGTTTGGTCGCGTACTAGACACGCTTAATATCGAGGCCATTCATGCCAGCACACCACAAGCTAAAGGTCGGGTTGAGCGAATGAACAAAACATTACAAGATCGGTTAATCAAGGAGATGAGGCTTGAGGGTATTGATAACATTGCGCAGGCAAACCCATTTCTACCGATATTCATGGCCGATTTTAACAAGCGTTTTGCTAAACCCGCCAGGCTTCAAGTTGATGCACACCGACAGGTTCAAGAGACAAAAGCAGAGCTTGATTTGATTCTGTCGAGACATCATCTACGGGTCATCTCAAAATCCCTGGAGGTTCGATTTGAGAACGCGGTGTATCAGCTACAAAAACCGGATCATAAATATCGATGGGCGAAGCAAACAGCAACGGTCTGTAAGCACTATGATGGCCGGGTATCTATCCAGGTAGAAAATGAGGTCATTCCATACAAAACCTATCACCTGGGAGAAGCGCCCAGGCCGACGGATAATGAGAAAACGATCAACCATCGCGTGGACCAGGCTATCCAAAAGCAGAAAACAAGCAAACCAGCAAAAGATAACCCATGGCGCAACTTTAAGTTCGGGTCAGCAACTCAAGAACGCGCTGAAGTAACGTAATCATATGAAAAAGCAGAGCAAAATCCGGACATTTCTACTTGGCAGAAAAGCGGACATTTCTACTTTGGGTTTACAATCAGAACTCGATGCTGGAGAAAGGGCCGGATTCTTGATAAATTACGCGCCCTTGTGAGCTGAAGCACTGGTTGTTTGCTGGTCGAAGATCCTGTTTCGTTCATCAGGAGGATATTAGGGAGTGTAGCTCAGTTGGTTAGAGCATCGCCTCGACAAGGCGAGGGTCCTCGGTTCAAATCCGAGCACTCCCACCAAGTTCACGGCTTGCGCGAAGCGCAAACGTGAACGCCGGCAGTGTTTTCGCGGAGCGAAAATCACGAGAGGCAAAGGAAGCGGCTTGCGCGAAGCGCAAACGTGAACGCCGACAGGTAGTGAATGGCTTGGCGTAGCCAAACATTCACCCCGGCAGACGTTCCCCGATGCGTCGGACCGTAGGAACGTCGAGAGGGAAGTATTAACGGCTTGCGCAAAACGCAAACGTTGACTAAACAGCAAGAAACCCATGTACGCATCGATAGCGATGCCTGAAGCTAAAACCACGTGGCCTTTGGTAAGGGTCACCACTGAAAGCGAGGACAAGATGCCAACTATTACTCTACCTGACGGTAGTCAGAAACAATTTGAATCCCCCGTTACTGTTCACCAGGTCGCCGAATCCATCGGACCAGGCCTTGCCAAGGCTGCGCTGGCTGGTCGAATTGGAAAGACACTGGTTGATACTTCACACACTATCGATGTGGACAGCGAGCTTTCCATAATCACTGGCAAAGATGGAGAGGGGCTCGAGGTCCTGCGCCATTCCTGCGCCCACCTGATGGCCCAGGCGGTGCAACAGCTTTTCCCATCCGCACAGGTGACCATTGGCCCGGTCATTGAAGATGGCTTCTACTACGATTTTGCCTATGAGAGACCGTTCACGCCGGAAGATCTTGCGAATATTGAAAAGAAGATGGCAGAGATTGCAAAGCAGGATCTCAAGGTAGATCGATCCGTCATGTCGCGATCGGACTCTGTAGATCTCTTTACCAAGATGGGAGAGAGTTACAAGGTTGAACTATTGGAGAGTATTCCAGCCGATGAAAATATCAGCTTTTACAGGCAGGGAGACTTCATTGATATGTGTCGTGGGCCACACGTACCAGGCACCGGCAAGATTCAGGCCTTCAAACTGACCAATGTGGCTGGCGCCTACTGGCGTGGAGACTCAGGCAATGAAATGTTACAACGAATCTATGGGACCGCCTGGCCGGACAAGAAGTCACTGAAGCAGTATCTGCACCGGCTTGAAGAAGCTGAGAAGCGGGATCATCGCAAGCTTGGCAAGAAATATGATTTGTTCCATACCCAGGAAGAAGCACCTGGTATGGTCTTCTGGCATCCCAAAGGCTGGCAGATCTGGCAGATTATCGAGCAATATATTCGTGAAGTGCAGAACGAAAATGGCTACCAGGAGATCAATACACCGCAGATGGTAGATATGTCCCTGTGGGAAAAATCTGGTCATGCGGACAAATTCGGCGATGACATGTTTTCCGTCAATACGGATAACCGTCTCTATGCTATCAAGCCCATGAACTGTCCCTGCCACATACAGGTATTCAACCAGGGACTAAAAAGTTACCGCGAGCTGCCCCTACGTCTGGCTGAATTTGGCTCCTGCCACCGCAATGAACCATCGGGCACCTTGCAGGGACTTATGCGAGTACGTGCACTTGTACAGGATGACGCCCACATATTCTGTGCTGAATCACAAATCCAGAGTGAGGTCATCAATTTCATTGATCTGCTGACCGATGTATATCGAGACTTCGGCTTTGATGAAATTATTATCAAACTATCCACTCGGCCAGATGCAGAGAAGCGAGTAGGTAATGATGCTGACTGGGATCGCGCCGAGAAAGCTCTCGCTGATGCCATGGATGCCAAGGGTCTCGACTGGGATCTTCTTCCAGGAGAGGGTGCATTTTACGGACCCAAAATCGAATTTTCATTGAAAGACTGCCTTGGACGCGTGTGGCAGTGCGGCACCATGCAGGTGGATTTCTCAATGCCTGGTCGGCTCGATGCACAATTTGTTGCCGAAGATGGCAGCCGCCAGACTCCGGTGATGCTGCACCGGGCGACATTGGGTTCATTTGAACGATTCATTGGCATTCTGATCGAGAACTATGCCGGTGAAATGCCGCCATGGCTGGCGCCAGTGCAGGCTGTGGTTCTGAATATAACAGACGGTCAAGCAGACTATTGCCAGAAAGTTGCTAACTCGTTGAAAAATAAGGGATTTAGAGTGGAAGCAGATTTGAGAAATGAAAAGGTTGGTTTCAAAATCCGTGAGCACACGATCCAGAAGGTACCTTACCTGCTGGTTGTGGGGGATCGGGAGCTTGAAGGCGGGCAAGTTGCAGTCCGGGCTCGCGATGGTGAAGACCTCGGTGTTATGACAATTGATGATTTTTCATCATTATTAACGAAAGAAGTAGAAAAGAAGGGACGTACGGCCTGATTTTGCTATAATCCGCGACCTCATGCCCGAAGGAGCAACGGAATCAAGAAAGACGAATCTAAAAAGTCACGAATAAATGACCAGATCGAAGCCAAAACCGTTAGGTTGATCGGTGCTGCTGGGGAACAGGTCGGGGTTGTACCGATCTCGCAGGCACTACAGGCAGCTGCAGATGCAAAACTGGATCTGGTGGAAATTGCACCAGATGCAGATCCGGTCGTTTGTAAGGTCCTAGACTACGGGAAGCATATATTCGAGGCGAAAAAGGGGAAAGCAGCGGCGAGAAAGAAACAACGTCGCATGCATGTCAAGGAGATGAAGTTTCGACCAGGGACGGAAGAAGGAGATTATCAGGTAAAACTACGCAACCTGACACGTTTCCTGAATGATGGGGATAAGGCCAAAGTGACTTTGCGATTTAGAGGTCGCGAAATGGCCCACCAGGAGCTCGGCATGGAACTTCTGAAGCGGATCGAAAATGATCTCGCTGAAATCGGAACAGTTGAAATGTTTCCAAAAATGGAAGGCAGACAACTTACGATGGTAATAGCCCCACACAGTAAGAAGAAGGGTGGTCACGCTACTGGTTAGGTTTTGGCTTGCCAAGACCCGATTTGCATTTAGCGGTTTAAGCGTCACCCGATAACAAGTGACTGTCATTTGAATCCTTAGTGGGTAGTAATTATCTACCTGCGATTCCAAATGATATGGCGGTCACATTTTAATTAATAGGTCCATTGCCAAAAGGCCCAGGACAAACAATGCGGAGTATCAAACGATGCCAAAAATGAAAAGCAGTAGTGGTGCAGCCAAGCGGTTCAAGAGAACCGCCAAAGGCTACAAGCACCGCCAATCCTTTAGAAGTCATATCCTGACTAAGAAGAGTACCAAGCGTAAACGTCAGCTGCGTAAACTGAAAGATATTGCGCCAGCGGACGTACCACTAATCAAGCGATTGCTTGGACACTAATCACTAACATTCATTCTGAACCGCCAGGTTGAGCAGGCTGAAGGGCCTCGGAAAAGATCCTTCGAGCAGATTGCTGATGTGGCCGCGTTCAGGATGACGAAGTAAACTTCGTCAGGAGAAAATAATGCCGAGAGTAAAACGGGGCGTAACCGCCCACCGTCGCCACAAGAAAGTTCTAAAGCAAGCAAAGGGATACTACGGTGCGCGTAGTCGAGTATTCCGGGTTGCAAAGCAGGCAGTAACCAAGGCTGGTCAATATGCCTACAGAGACAGAAAGGTTCGCAAGCGAATGTTTCGCGGCTTGTGGATCCAGCGCATTAATGCCGCTGCCAGGGAAAACGGCCTCAGCTACAGTCGTTTGATCAATGGGTTGAAGAAGAAAAATATCGAAATCGATCGTCGTGTTCTAGCCGATCTGGCGGTAAACGAAAAAGAAGCGTTTGCAGCTTTGGCAAACAAAGCAAAAGAAGCCATAGCGGCCTGACCGACCATGTATCGGAGCGGCCGGTACCAGGGGTGGGGGACACTGTCAGAGACGTTGCTGTCTCACACCAGGACATATGCCGGAATGATGCAAAACTCAGAAACAGAACATGTCTGATCTAGCCGCCATTCAGCAAACATCACTCGAAGCGGTGGCTGCTGCCACAGACGTAGCGGCACTTGATGCCGCGCGCGTGCAGTATCTTGGGAAAAAAGGTGAGATAACTGGCCTGTTAAAGGGGCTCGGAAAACTCCCGGCCGAGGAACGACCTGGCGCCGGTGCAGAAATTAACCGCGTGAAAAGTGCCTTACAACAGGCAATTACAGAAAAACGGAAAATCCTTGAGCAAAGCGCCATCGCAACCAGGCTTGAAGCAGAAGCTATTGACGTGACGCTTGCCGGCAGAAATGCTGAAATCGGTGGGCTGCACCCGGTTACCATGGTGCTGCAGCGAATCGAAAACTTTTTCCGTGGCGTTGGCTATGAAGTTGTAGAGGGCCCTGAAATTGAAGATGACTATCACAATTTCGAGGCGCTAAACCTGCCAGAGCATCATCCGGCGAGGGCAATGCATGACACCTTCTACTTCAATCCCCAGCTTTTGCTGAGGACGCATACGTCACCTGTCCAGGTGCGGGTAATGGAGACTCGTGAACCTCCATTTCGAATCATTTGCCCAGGGAAGGTTTACCGGGTGGATCAGCCGGACCCATCACATTTGCCAATGTTTCATCAGATAGAAGGGTTGCTGATCGACCATGAAAGCAGCTTTGCTGAGTTGAAGGGGACCATCGTTGAATTCCTGCGAGCCTTTTTTGAAAGAGAAGATCTGAAGGTTCGCTTTAGGCCATCCTATTTCCCCTTCACAGAGCCGTCAGCAGAAGTTGATGTTCAGTGTGTGCATTGTGATGGTAAGGGTTGCCGTGTGTGTGGCAATACTGGCTGGCTTGAAGTAATGGGTTCGGGGATGGTACACCCAAATGTGTTGGAAACTTCAGGTATCGACTCCGAAAAATTCTCCGGATTTGCTTTTGGTATGGGTCCTGACAGGTTAGCACTGCTGCGCTACGGGGTCGATGACCTTCGCCACTACTTGGATAATGACCTGAGGTTTTTGAGACAATTCAAATAGCGAAAGGTCGCCTTGACTGGAGCAGTTTGCGTCAACTGGAATCATCTCGGCTGGAGCAGCTTGTAACAACCAGAAGTCATCTCGACGGGAGCACGGAGTGCGGAATGGAGAGATCTGAACAACTAGGAACGCACAATGAAATTAAGCGAAAACTGGCTTAGAGAATTCGTCAACCCAAAATTGACGACTGACGAACTGGTGGAACAGCTCACCATGGCTGGCCTGGAAGTTGATGGTGTCACACCCGTTGCTTCCGAGTTTTCGAAGGTTGTTGTTGGTGAACTCCTTGAGGTTAACCCCCATCCTGATGCAGACAAACTTGTCGTTTGTAAAGTCAGTGGCGGGGATGAGACCCACCAGGTTGTGTGTGGTGCTCCCAATGCCCGTGCGGGAATCAAGGTTCCATTTGCGCTGGTTGGTGCGAAACTTGCTGGTCATAAACTCAAGAAAGCAAAACTTCGTGGGGTTGAATCTTGTGGCATGCTTTGTTCGGAAAGGGAGCTGGGCATCAGCGACAGCCATGAGGGTTTGATGGAGTTGCCTCTTGATGCGCCTGTTGGTGAAAGCATGCGGGACTACCTGCAGTTGGATGACTATATTATTGATCTTGACCTTACCCCCAACAGAAGTGATTGCCTGGGCATGACCGGTCTCGCAAGAGAAACCGGCCTGCTTAATTCGCTGGACGTGCAGTATCCGAAAATTGAACCCATTGCGCCTGGCATCGAAGACGTTTTTTCAGTGGAGCTTGAATCAGGGAGTGCATGCCCACGATTTGTCGGTCGTGTCATACGCAACATTGACCTCAAGGCGCAAACACCCCAGTGGATGCGGGAAAAACTGCGCCGTTCAGATATTCGCAGTATTGATCCAGTGGTCGACGTGACCAACTTTGTAATGCTTGAGTTGAACCACCCGATGCATGCCTATGACCTCCAGAAGCTAACGGGAAGGATAGTGGTTCGACAATCGATAAAGGGTGAAAAGGTCACTTTACTGGATGGTTCAGAGGTGGAATTGGATGCGGATACCGTATTGATCACTGATGAATCAGGTCCAATCGGCATGGGCGGCATTATGGGCGGTTTGTCCACAGCAGTGACAGAGGGAAGTCGTGACATTTTCCTCGAATGTGCCTTTTTCAGCCCCAAATCGGTCGCTGGACGCGCCCGATCCTACGGCATGAACACCGATGCGGCGCACCGCTTTGAGCGCGGGGTGGATTGGCAGGGTCAGACAAATGCTATGGAGCGGGCAACCACTCTGCTGCTTGAGATCGCAGGCGGTGAAGCCGGTCCCCTGGTGGATACCGTGTTGGATGACCAATTACCCAAAAGTAAAAAGGTCATGTTGCGTGCGGATCGGATAAAAAGGCTGCTTGGTGTTGAAATCCCTGGGGCTGATATTAACAACATGCTATCAAGGCTTGGCTTTGCACATGATAGTGCAGAGTTTGATGGTCAGAAAGGTTGGTTAGTGAGCGCTCCCTCACATAGATTTGATATTGACATCGAAGTTGATCTTATTGAAGAGATCAGTCGTGTATTCGGGTATAACAATCTTCCCGTAAGAACACCGGTCACGAGTCTTACTATGGCTGCAATGCCCGAGGATGAACTCACGCTGGACCGAATGCGTGATCAGGTGGTGACCAGAGGTTACCAGGAAGCCATTACCTATAGTTTTGTCGACCCTGCGCTGCAGGCTGACCTGGACCCTGAATATCAGGCAGTGGCGCTTGCAAACCCCCTGTCTTCAGAAATGTCCGTGATGCGGACTACCCTGTGGACTGGCTTGCTTAAGTCATTGATTTATAACCTGAATCGTCAGCAGGATAGGGTTCGTCTGTTCGAAACAGGGCTTCGTTTCCGCATGGATCTGAATCAGCAGGAACTGACATTGGAAAATATCACTCAGGAGAAAGTGCTGGCAGGCGTTGTTTGCGGTGATCAGTACGCTGAAAACTGGGCTGATCGATCACAAGCCATTGATTTTTATGATATTAAGGGTGATCTTGAGAGCATTTTTGCACTCACAGGAGAACCGGATAGTTTCAAGTTTGTTAATACTGAACATGCCGCGCTGCAGAAAGGGCAAAGTGCTGAAATACTGCGACATGGCGGGAATGTAGGCTATTTGGGTCCCCTGGATCCTGAAATTCAGCATAAGTTGGATATTCGTTCACAAGTATATCTTTTTGAGCTAAAAATCGATGAACTTATAACTAAAAGCATCACAAAATCGGCGCCATTATCCCGCTATCCGGTGGTCAGGCGGGATATAGCCGTTGTCGTTGATCAGGTGATTAGTGCCCTGGCGGTCAGAGATTGCGTCAAATCTGCTGCGGATGATACCTTGCAGAACCTAAAGTTGTTTGACGTATATCAGGGCAAAGGCATTGAAACAAATAGAAAAAGTCTCGCTTTGGGCTTGACCTTCCAGCATCCTTCCCGCACTCTTACAGATGAGGAAATAAGCTCCTCAATGGACAAGATTATTGCTTCTCTTGAGACTGAAGTTGGAGCCAGCTTAAGGATTTGAAACATGAGTGCGTTGACCAAGGCGGAAATGGCTGAAAAGCTGTTTGATGAGCTGGGTTTAAATAAGAGAGAAGCCAAAGAAGTCGTCGGACTCTTTTTCGAGGAAGTGCGCGCCTCATTAGAGGATAACGAACAGGTTAAGCTGTCAGGCTTTGGTAATTTTGACCTTCGGGACAAGAGCCAGCGACCTGGACGCAATCCCAAAACTGGCGAAGAAATTCCCATAACCGCCAGACGTGTTGTAACTTTTAGACCAGGCCAGAAGTTGAAGGCTAGAGTAGAGGCATATGCTGGATCCAGATCATAACGCCGAATTACCGCCGATACCGGGGAAACGATACTTTACCATTGGTGAGGTAAGTGGTTTGTGTGCTGTAAAACCACATGTGTTACGTTACTGGGAGCAGGAGTTCCTGCAACTCAAGCCTGTTAAACGCCGTGGCAACCGCCGCTACTACCAGCGCCAGGATGTCCTCATGATTCGCCAGATCAGGTCATTGCTTTATGACCAGGGGTTTACTATTGGTGGTGCCCGGCAAAGGCTATCCGGTGAAGATCAAAAAGAAGACAACACCCAGTACAAACAACTCATACATCAGACGATCGTTGAGCTGGAAGAAGTACTGGACGTCCTTAAGTCCTAAGTAATACCTTCGCAGTCATCTAGCCTGTCCTGAGCGATCACCCGGGAGTCGTTGGAACTGGAGGTCACATAGTGATCGCAGTTGAGA
This sequence comes from Gammaproteobacteria bacterium, assembly GCA_002726655.1. Lineage (GTDB taxonomy): Bacteria > Pseudomonadota > Gammaproteobacteria > Pseudomonadales > Azotimanducaceae. The sequence continues at coordinate 5,972 of PBRP01000061.1, read as the reverse complement.
GATCTCCTCATCCTATCAAAAAAGCCCGATTCCGGGAGTCGTTTGCTACTCCGATCCGCTCAGAGTGATACAGAGAGTCATTCTGCCAAATTGCGCACAACAAGCAGGATGACAAACAACACTAGCTGGTACAAAATCTTGGTCCATGAGAATCCTTATCACAGGCGCATCAGGCTTCATCGGCCAGCACCTGACCAGACACCTCGTTTCGTTTGATCACCAGGTAACGGCACTTGTGCGATCTGTACCAGGCTCACTAACCAACGAAGGTCATCCTGATATGGGAATCAGGAACCTGAGAGAGATAAAGCCGAGCAATACACTATCTCTCGCTGACATATCAGATATTACTGCAGCACACCTGAAAGGAATTGAGATGGTCATCCACCTGGCGGGTGTTACGCACAAGCCTGGAAGCGATAAATCGGAGTATTACCGGGTCAACGTAGAGGGGACCAGACACCTACTTGATTCCTGTGTTGAGGCAGGGGTGAAAAGAATCATTTACCTTAGCTCCGTCAAGGCAATTGCCGAGCGCTCAATCCTGCCTTTGAAAACGAACGTCACACCAATTCCTGAAGATGACTATGGCAAAACCAAGCTCGCAGCTGAGAGGTTGCTAGTAGCTTCGAATGAAATTGAAACCGTGATATTGAGAGTGCCCCTGGTATACGGCAAAGGTGCCAAGGGAAATTTTGCGAGCCTGGTAAAGCTTGTGGGTTCGGGTACCCCACTGCCATTTGTTTCTGTTCATAACAGGCGAAGTTATCTTGGCATCCAGAATCTTTGTGACTTTTTCTCTCATTGTATCGCCATGGAGAGTCTCCCAACTCATATTTTTCATGTTTCTGATGGTCCCTCTGTCTCGCTGGCGGGTCTGGTCAGGTGCCTGTATGAGGCAATGGGAAATCCACCACGGTCCTTCTGGGTACCTGAACTAGTATTTGACCTGCTTGGCTCGAGACTATTAGGTCGAACCAGGGCTGCAAAACTTTTCGGTGATCTTGAATTGGATATGTTGGCAACAAGAAGGCACACAGGATGGACACCCAGGTACTCGATGCAACAGGGGCTTGCTGAGATGTTTCCACCAGGGTCATGATAGTCGTCGAAAACCCTGATGAATTCAGTTAGAATGCGCGGCTTTCGGGGCGTAGCGCACAAACCGTTTGCCGGTCTGCTCGCTTACCACACTGGGGGTGTGGTGGTCGTAGCGGTGCGACGCCTCGATTCAAATCCAGCCATTGTTTACAATGGCCGTTTTCGGGGCGTAGCGCAGTCTGGTAGCGCACCACACTGGGGGTGTGGTGGTCGTAGGTTCAAATCCTGCCGTCCCGACCAAGTAACGGATCGTGATAGCAGGGTGGTCGTAGCGCTAGGCGCGCCCGTACAAATCCTGCCGTCCCGACCAATAACTGATACTTCAACCAGACAATCCCATGAACAACAACAAATTTTCAGCTGGCATCCATGGGTGATTTGACTTGAAGGTTTTGCATGTCTATCGAACTTACTTTCCGGATACCCAGGGTGGTGCGCAGGAAGTTGTAAGGCAAATATCCCTGGGTACTTCAGCACTTGGTGTCAGCAACAGAATATTTACACCCAGTACTGCACCGGACCCAGCAATTCTGAATCACCCTGAGGGTGATGTTCACCGGGTTAAACTCAATTTTGAAATCGCCTCATGTGGATTTTGTATTACAGGGATTCCCGAATTCAGGCGCTGTGTCGAATGGGCTGACATAGTCCACTATCATTTCCCCTGGCCATTTGCGGATGCGTTACATTTCCTGGCGAACGTCCAGAAGCCTACGCTGGTGACTTATCATTCTGATGTTATACGACAGCAAAAACTTCTGTCCCTGTATTCACCACTTATGAAGCGCTTCCTTAAGAGTGCTACCAAAATAGTCTGTACATCTCCGAACTATCTTGCCAGCAGTAAAGTCCTGGGTGCGCTAGGAAAGCCTTGTAGCGTTATTCCTATTGGCTTAGACAGTGAATCTTACCCCAGCGTTGTTGAAACTGAACTGGAGCAGTTGCGCCAGCAATACAAAGAAGACTTTTTCCTGTTTGTGGGATTACTTCGCTACTACAAGGGTTTGCACACATTGCTGGAAGCGGCGAAGCTTACTTCGCAACAAATAGTGATTGTTGGTGAGGGACCGCTCGAGAAAGAATTGAAGCAAAAGGCAAAAAGGCTCGGTTTATCCAATGTACATTTTACTGGCTACCTGCCAGATTCTCAGAAAATGGCTTTGATTGAACTGTGTCGCGCCCTGGTCCTGCCATGCAACCTGAGATCGGAGGCCTTTGGCGTGTGTCTCCTGGAAGGTGCCATGAAAGGTAAACCCCTCATTTCAGCGGAAGTGGAAACAGGGACTAGTTTTGTCAATCTGGATTCAGAAACTGGCATTGTTGTGCCACCTGAAAACGCGCAACTGCTGGCTGAAGCCATGAACAGATTGGCTGCAGATCCTGTAGAGGCTAAACGGCTGGGCAAGAATGCGAGGGCCCGATTTGAATCAGTCTTTACCAGCAAACAGATGGCAGACGCCTACCTAGAGGAATACGAACAGTTGCTTGGTTAGTCAGCATGTACGTTCTTACAACTTAATATCAGAATTTTCCTCCCCGGTTGCCACCAGGCATAAGGCCACCGGTAACCAGAACACAAGCCAGTGAAAGTCAATCTTCTCCAACAGCCTGTTTCCATCAATCATCAGCGTGGAGACAGCATACAGAAGTGTACTCAAGGCCAGAATTACAAGGGGAGTGAAGTCCTTCTTTATCAGTTCCTTGAGACACGCCGAAATGAGAGTGACCAACAACAGTGCCCCCGTCAGGCCNCCGTANNAAAAAGTNGAAACATAGATGCTNTGNGGGTGGTGATGGGAGATGCCGTCAATTAGAAGCCTGCTGCTGCTTGCTATGCCCTTACCAAGAATCAGATTTTCCTGGGTTGTATCCCGCACTGCCTTCAACCAGATTTCTGGTCTGAAACTCAACGCCCTGTGCAGCACTTCATCCCAATAGCCCATCAGCCAGGTTGCGATCATCGTGACGGTCAGGATTAAAAAGAAAGTAACGAGCATTGAATATTTCGCTCGAACCGATATCTCTCTTTGGAGCATCACACAGGCAGGAATTGAGATAATCAAACCCACCCAGGCGCTTCGGGTTTCCGTGAACAATATGCCCAGCAGTAGGATAGCGAGGCAGGCTGACCACAGGAAACGCATCCAGCGGGCGTGTACCAGCGCCAGGTTTGCACAGATGGTTGCTGCAACGCCGTAGGATAGGGCGCCGATAACAGGGTTGCGAAGACGACCTAGAGAATAGAGCCTTTCCTCGATGAGTGGGTGGTAATCAGGGAGCCAAAAATAAAGGAAGATCGAGAAGCAGCATGAGATGGTTGCCGATAAAACCGTTAACACCATCAGCCACTTAAGAAAGTCCGGGTACTGGTTGCTGATAACGCCAATGCCCAACACGAAGGATGCGAGAAGAAATGCGTATCCAAGATATGTTGCAACCAGAATGGGCCTCGTATTTTCCGACCAGGTTGCCGACAGCACAAGATAAAGAAGAAAAACAATGATCAGCGGAATGATTGGTCGACTGAGTGAAACAACATATCCGGGCCGGATAGCGATGAATGGAATGAAGGCAAGAGCTGCCAGGTAAGTAGGGAAATTGTTGATTTTACCGTTTGTCGCCAGGAAATAAGTGACGACACTGAGTGCTATCATCATCCCCAGTGTAATATTTGCAATCTTGAATAATCTTTCTAGAAAGATATCCGATCTCCTGATCTGTCAGCACTGCTGTCACATATAAGCTGCATTATTCTATAATGCGAGCCAGATTCAAATGAGGTGTGATGTTGATTATAGTCCCTGTCATTCTTTGCGGCGGAGCTGGCTCCAGACTGTGGCCCTTGTCACGTGAGCACTTTCCCAAGCAGCTCTTGTCACTGGTAGATGATAGCTCGCTGCTGCAAAATACCGCCAAACGGATCCAGAATATTAAGGATGTGAAACCGCCGATCCTGGTTTGCAATGAGAATCATCGATTCCTTATTGCAGAGCAACTCAGGGATGCGCGTATTGACGTAGAGACGATCATGCTTGAACCGGTCGGGCGGAATACGGCACCCGCCGCTGCCCTCGCAGCGCTGCAGGCTGAAGAAAGTGGTAAGGACTCAATCCTGGTAGTTTTGCCATCGGATCATGTCATTCCAGGCAGGGAGGCATTTGAACAGGCCCTCAGCGCTGCAATTGAACTCGCCCAGGAAGATCAACTGGTTACATTTGGGGTAAAACCAACTGGTCCGGAAACCTGTTTTGGCTATATCAAAGCCGGTGCGGTAGTAAAAAAGGGCTGCGTGGTCGAAGAATTTGTTGAGAAGCCAGACCTGGCTACAGCCACAGAGTATATCGAGTCTGGGGATTACTACTGGAACAGCGGCATGTTCGTCTTCAAGGCTTCGCGTTATCTGGCAGAGTTGCAACATCAGCGTCCTGAGATCGACCAGTTAGTCCGAGACGCTTTTTCCCAAAAATCAACAGACGCAGATTTTACCCGCCCGGATGAAGTGGCTTTTACCAGTTGTCCGTCTGATTCCATCGATTATGCCGTGATGGAAGGTGCGGAATCTGCTGCCATGGTGCCCCTCGATGCCGGGTGGAGCGACATTGGATCCTGGGATGCTCTCTGGCAGATATCCGGAAAAGACGCTGATCAAAACACTTTGCTTGGTGATGTTATCGTAGATGATGTCCATAAAAGTTATATTCGGGCTGAACACAAACTGGTGAGCGTGGTTGGGCTCGATAATATCGTCGTCATAGAAACCGCCGATGCGGTGATGATTGTGGCGAAGGATCATTCACAGAACGTGAAGAATATTGTTACAAGGTTGAAATCCAGCGACCGTGAAGAGCGTAGCACCCACCGCAAGGTTCACAGGCCCTGGGGCTACTATGAGAGCCTTGACTCGGGTGATCGTTTCCAGGTGAAGCGAATATGCGTCAAACCTGGTGAGAAACTTTCATTGCAAAAACATCAGTATCGTGCGGAACACTGGACTGTTGTTAGCGGTGCTGCCCGGGTGACTCGTGATGAGACAGTATTTGACCTCCGTGAAAATGAATCGACCTATATACCCGTGGGTGCAACCCATCGGCTTGAAAACTCTGGCGAGGATCCGTTGGAGATTATTGAAGTTCAGTCGGGGGACTATCTGGGTGAAGACGATATTATTCGCTTTGAAGACAGTTATGGTCGCTGACTGGCGGAATTGACGCTGGTTCTGGGCAATGGGAGCGACCCCGGCTCGTCATTTCGCATGTCCTGAGCGCGGTCGAAGGAACCCTAGTGGAGAAATCTAGCCTCACTTTTCTAGTTAACGATAACTCCCTCACATTCCCCATGGCTACTGGTACCCAGCCTGATCAGATACTTATCCACTTATCGCGTTGTTCAGATTCTTGGGGCCAACTCTCTAAATCATTAGTAGTTCGTTTTTGGTTGGATAAATGAGTATTAACATTGCCCTGACATCATAAATAGTGCCTACAACACCAATTTATTGCGTTTGTTCATTTTGGCAACACATCAATCCTTAAGACAGTACAGAATCCATTATGCTTCTTATTGTCATCTAACCGGACACTAATCTTTCGTTCAAGGGCGAAAGCCATCATCGCTGAATCGAGCATTTTGCTCGCAACATCACGCGCGTTGAACGTACCATCACAACTAAATGCTATCCACCGACTCGGGCAATCCAACCCCGTATCAGCAATCAACTTGTCCAGGTAGACCATACAATTTCCATAAGTTTTGTCCTGAACAAGGGTTCGCAAAACCGTGGCATTTTCTACCCAACCAATATCTGAATATGCAGGCTGCACAAATCCCAGCATCAACAATATTATGACTAGCTTCTTCATCTCATCCTCCAT
>PBRP01000060.1 GCA_002726655.1 Gammaproteobacteria bacterium | reverse complement strand
GAAAAAACCGGCTAAGAGAAAAGTAGCAAAGAAAAAACCGGCTAAGAGAAAAGTAGCAAAGAAAAAACCTGCTAAAAGAAAAGCAGCTAAGAAAAAGCCAGCAAAAAGAAAAGCAGCAAAGAAAAAGCCGGCAAAAAGAAAAGCAGCTAAGAAGAAAGCAGTAAAAAGAAAAGTAGCTAAGAAAAAGCCGGCAAAAAGAAAAGTAGCTAAGAAAAAGCCAGCTAGAAGAAAAGCTGCAAAAAAGAAAAGGTAATATGCTCCTAAGATAGAGAAAGCCTTCCCGGTGAGGGCTTTCTTTTATTTTTAGAGCCCGGTTGTTGGACCTAGTCCTGCAATTGGGAAATCTCGTTCAGATTCCAGAAGGCTGATTGTTGATCGGAGAGGTCAACGACCACGGTGTCCATAGAATTCAGCCAACCTGCCACTGTACGATTTCCCGCCTCCAGATAAAACTCAATAGAATCGATTAGTTGTGTCCTTGTCAGAAATATAAGTGGTTGCAGTCTAATCCCATCATGTACGACCGCGAGTTCATGATCACCAAGGGATGCGAGCAGTCGGGAGACGATGTCGTAAGGGAGTCCGGGTGTATCGCAGGGCATGATGAATGAAAGTTCTGTTGAGATGAGCTTTCGACAGCTCAATACTCCCATCAGGGGTCCGAGGAACCCTGGTGTGAGATCAGTAGCACACCGGTAGGGAAGTGCTGAGTAGCGTACCTCATTTTGGTTGTAGCTGATAACAATGTCCTGAACCTGGGGTAACGCAGTATTGATTGCATGCTGAATCAACGGTTTACCCTTGTATGATACCCAGCCTTTGTCCTGATGCCCCATACGTCTGCCCATGCCACCGGCAAGTATCAGTGCAGTTACACTCGGTTCAGTCATATTGTTAGTTCCTGCTCGGAAATTGGCATATTCAATTTTAGGGAATCGTTGCTATGATGGTTCAAGAGTAAAAACGCAAGTGGAAGTCTATTCATCGGATGCAACTATTGAAAGATTATCTTGGTAAAGAAGGCGAACTTTCGCGCCTTATTCCGGATTTTGTGTCAAGACCTGTACAGATTCAAATGGCAAGGGCTGTTGCCGACGCTGTCAGTGAAGGAAAAAATGCTTTGTTGGAGGCCGGAACAGGAACGGGCAAAACCTATGCTTATCTGATACCACTGATCGATTCTGGAAAAAAGGTGATTATTTCAACCGGCACCAAGAACCTCCAGGATCAGCTCTTTTTTCAAGACCTGCCCCTTATTACTGGACTGGTAAATGGAGGGTACCGGACGGCGTTGCTGAAGGGTCGCGGTAACTATGTTTGCCCTGAGCGGCTGGACAAAAGCCTCAAGGTAATCTCAGGAAATAGTGCGAGTGGCATCCTTGACAGACTTGTGGGCGTAAGGGAGTGGATGTCGAGAACACATACAGGCGATATCACTGAGCTTTCAGATTTTAGCAATGATGCGGGTTTTGCCTCCATGATCACCAGTACCCGGGACAATTGCCTTGGAACTAGTTGTCCCCGGATTGGAGAATGTCCGCTTTACCGGGCACGTAACGCGGCGAACGAAGCTGACCTGATTGTGGTCAATCACCACCTTCTGTTTGCTGACATTGCCCTGAGAGAAGAAAACATGGCCCAGTTGTTACCCAGGGTTGAAACGATAGTTGTTGATGAAGCCCATCAGGTACCCGAGGTTGCCAGGCAGTTTTTCGGTGATCGAATCGGCAGCGGGCAGATTCTAGAGCTGGCCCGGGACATAAAGCGGGAATTATTCCTGCTGGGAAATGATGACAGAGAACTTCTTGCCAGTACCGAGCAGCTTGAGCGGGCACTTGGAAACATGAATGCACTGGTATCTTCGCCAAATGAAATTGGCGATCTGTCTGGCTGGCTGGAAAACCAGGGTGAGGCATCGGTGGAAGGAATCGACCTGGCCCTTAGCGACCTGATGCAAGGTCTTGAGGTCGCTGCGATTAGAAGTCAAGGCCTGCATCATTGCCTGCAAAGGGTGAATCGGCTGGCTGATCAGTTTGCACTCCTGACAGAACCGGTACCACTGGATCAGGCACATGTACATTGGATCCAGATTTACACACAGGGGTTCGTAATTCATGTTTCCCCTGTCTCTATCGCCACTGAACTGTCGGTACATTTCAGTGAACCTGTGCCCAACTGGATATTTACGTCTGCTACCTTATCTGTTGGTGGCAATTTCGATCACATCCGAGAATCACTTGGTCTCGAGGATGTGACAGAAAACCTGTTTGTCAGTCCATTTGAATACGAGGCTCAGGTCCTTTCCTACGTTCCGGAAGGTTTACCCCAACCAGGTACGGATATGCACACCAGGACGCTTGTAGAGATTCTGCTGCCATTCTTTCGAGCTGGGAAGACTTTTTGCCTGTTTACGAGTCACAGGGCACTTAATTTGGCAGGTGAATTGCTTGCGATGGAAGACGACCTGTTTGTACTGTCCCAGGGTCAACTGTCAAAGACAGAATTGCTTGAACGATTTAGACGAACACCTGACTGTATTTTGCTCGCGACCCAGAGTTTTTGGGAGGGCGTGGATTTGCGTGGTGCCGGGCTCAAATGCCTGATCATTGATAAGATACCATTCGGCAACCCGGATGACCCCATCGCCCGAGCTATGATGAACTCCATTGAGTCCTCGGGTGGTAACGGTTTTATGGAATACCTATTGCCTCAGGCAATAATATCTCTGAAGCAGGGGTTTGGGCGATTGATCAGGCAGGAATCTGACGCGGGTCTTTTTGTGTTGGGGGACCCGAGGGTTATGGTGAAGTCCTATGGTCGGTTGGTATTGACCAGCCTGCCGACGATGAACTGGACGATGGATCAATCACATGCATTGGAACATCTAAGATCCTTGACAAAAAAAGAACAAGGCAGCAGCCATGAATCTGTTGGCAATTGACACTACATCGAAGACCAGTGCTGTTGGTTTACAGGTAGGCGAAAAAAGATGGCAGTCAGTGACGGCGCCGGAAAAATTTCACAGTAGAGACATTTTGCCCACTATCGTTGAATTGGTTGACAGCGCAGGCATCAGTCTGGGCGATCTGGACACCATAGTTTTTGGGAAGGGTCCTGGTTCCTTTACCGGCATGAGAATCACTGTAGGTGTTGTGCAGGGCCTTGCTTTTGGCCTGGGAATTCCCGTTATCCCTGTTTCAAGTCTTGCCTGTCTGGCGCAAGGCGAATATAGGGAGTCAGGGGCGACAAACACCCTTGTTGTTTTGTCAGCGAGAAAGGAAGAAGTCTATTACGGTGCCTACCAGATTCATAATGCGTGTCCAGACCTGGTAGGTGAAGAAGGCGTACTTCATGCTTCTCTTATTCCCCGTCTGGAAAACTGTGAGTGGGTTGGTGTAGGGGATGGTTGGGGTTTAAGAAAGAAGCTCGAACTGGCGACGGGTCAGAACATGAAACAGGTGCGCCTGGAGGCCTGTCCTCAACCAGAGGATTTACTTGATATTGGCGCTGTGAAACTGGCCCGTGGTGAAACCACTGATGCCATGAAGGCACTGCCGGAATATTTGCGCGAGAATGTAGCAAAGAAATCTAACTCATGAGCCGGTTCATCTTGCAAAACTCTGACAAGGGATTGAGACTACTGGACCGCTTCAGTCGCCAGCACCCACTGCATATCAACTTTTCGGATGCTGGATTTAGTTATCGCTTGAAACGTGGCGGTGGCAGAAAGGAAATGATCGCGAAGGCCGTTGGAGTAAAACCGCTATTACAGGTCATTGATTGTACCGCGGGGCTTGGGCGAGATTCATTCCTGCTGGCTTCACTTGGATGTGAAGTAGTCATGTTTGAACGCTCTAGAGTAATGGCGCTTCTCCTTGAAGATGCCCTTCGCAGAGCTTTAGCCAGTGAGCAGCTAGCTGAGACTGCTGGCAGAATCAGGCTTGTCTATGGTGATGCTACTCAACTGCTAAGGCGTCAGCCCAGCACGCCTCAGGCCATCCTTATTGACCCCATGTTCCCGGCAAAGAAAAGAAGTGCCCAGGTAAAGGGTGAAATGCAGTTCCTGCAGCGATTTGTTGGCAAAGATGAAGATGCTTTAGCATTAGTGAGGTGTGCGATGGCAACCGGGAGTAAACGGATTGTCTTAAAACGCCCCAACGCAGCGCCAGAAATCGAAGATTTCAAACCTTCATTTTCATTGAAAGGAAAATCCAGTCGCTTTGATGTCTTCCTTCAATGAGGTGGTGCTGATGGTTTATTCAGGGATAGCCTGGAGCACATTGTGCTGGACGTCGGCGGCTAACGTGTGACTAACCAGTTGGGCTGTCTCAGAAAATCCATGCCGCTTTATAACCGAACCGTCCTGAATCGAAACAAGAGCAGTTGATTTTAGTGTATTGATGAAGGATGAGAATAGGGAACGCTCAAAAAAGTCAGGGGAGTTAATTCCATAAATTGCACAAAGTTGTTGTGCTATCGCGGCAGCGTCAGACTCAAGGTTTCGAACAGTCCTATTTTCTGCCTGCAGTAACAGCGCCAAAACAATATGAAAGCGCTCCAGTGTGGGCTCGACTATTTCTGATAGTTCGTTGAGGGATGCATATCGGTCGCTGCCCTGAGTTGCGGCAGATATGTTTTTGTCCTGTCTTATCACCAGCCCAGATGCTGTAAACAGGTCAATGATTTTTCTGCATTGAGTCCCGACCTCCGCAGGAGACCAGCGCAGGAAATATTCAGAGGCCAGGAACGGGTAGAGGTGTTCGCAGAAAGATTCGATTTCTTCGAGTGTCGTATCCCGCTCCGTTTTGATGTATCGAGCGATCAGTGAGGGCAGGGCAAACAGGTGTGAAATGTTGTTGCAGTAGTAGGTTAACAGAACGGAAAGTTTATTGGACGCACTGATGGTGACGCCGAATGGATGTTCTACTCGATCAATACCAGCAATCGTTATTGCCTTGTCCAGTATTTCCTGCGGTGATTTGTTGGTAACGGTATAGGCATCGCTGTATTCAAGGGATATCGCGAGGTCGGTGAGCAGCTTAATTTGATTGAGTAGATGTTTTTCTTCAATAGTCTGCCTGGGAGTGGTGAGCAGTGCGGTGGCTACAATACCAACAAGCTTGACCGCCGTTGCGCTATTTATGCGCGTAGCCAGTTCCCTAGCCAGACTTAAGCAGGCACTGGAAACGTCAGCCTTTTCGTGAGTCTCTTGCCAGTTGGGTAGTTCATGGTCGAGAAATTCGGCCAGCAACAGTGGTTCACCAAAATTGACCGATACCTCACCGAAGGAATATTTGAATGATCCAAATACTTTAAATACGTCAAAAACGGATTCTGTTTTCTTATCCTTACCAGCCAGTTCACGCATGTAGGTGGAAGATTCGAGAACTCGCTCATATCCAAAATAGACCGGCATCAGGCAGATGGGCCTTGAGGCGTTCTTTTGAAAACTGTGCACTGTCATGCTTAACATGCCCGTTCTTGGGTTGAGTGTGCGCCCCGTTCTGCTTCTTCCCCCTTCGATAAAATATTCCATTGAGTAACCGCGAGTAAACATCTGGTGAATATATTCATCGAATACCGCTTTATAGAGTGCGTCACCCTGGAAGGTGCGGCGCACGTAGAAAGCACCACAACGGCGAAGCAGGGGGCCTATGATAGGCATATTGAGGTTCTTACCAGCGGCAATATGAGGTGGTGTCAGGCCATTTTCGTATAGCACGTAAGATAACAGCAGATAGTCGATATGACTTCTATGACACGGGATGTACACGATTTCGTGCGTTTGTGCGAATTGCTTAACCCAGCCTATATTGTTGAGGTCTATACCATCGTAGAGATTATTCCACAGCCAGCTCAGCAACATGTAGAACATGCGAATGACGCGATATGACTGGTGAGAAGCGATTTCATTAGCGTAGGTCATGGCGCGTTTTTCGGCCTGCGCTATGGTGATGTCTTTTCTTGAGGCCTCTGATTCTATAGCGAGTTGAATATCCTTGATGCGCATAATCGAATCTATCAGTGTTCTGCGGTGAGAAAGGTCAGGACCGATAATTGCCTGTTTCTGTCGGTTGAAATGCACCCGCAATACGCGCAGGAGCTTGCGTACCTGTATCTCGTTGTTACTTTCATTTTCCGTGATTGCACGAATACGAAGTGGTGCACTAAATTGCACAAGAATGTGGCTTCTGTGGAACAGAATTGCTAACAGCTTCTTGAAGCGGCTGGTCGCGGACCAGTTTTCAGAGAGAATCAGTTTAAATACCGATTTCTCCTGATCTGGCTGGTGCCCCCAAAACAGTGAGACAGGAACAATTTTAACGTCGTCTTTAGTGTCAACCTGGTGATCAAGTATCCTCAGCATCCGTTCAGACTGGTGGCGTTGTGTCTTGCGGCCAAGTAAACCTTCGGCTTGTCCCAGGAAGAAAAAGCCCCGCTTTTCATCTAGCGCCTCAACCCGGTTAACTGGCCTCGGCAATCCTGCCCATTCGCAGGCCTTGTCTGTAACCATCAGGTCAACGGTGGAGCGAAAGGGCAAGACGTAACAAACCGTATCCGTTGAAGTGAGCTGAAGTTCACTTTTGCTGCAACCCAGTATCGTGGGTTTTATCCAGGTGAAGAGTAGCCACCGGGTCGCGTGGTACTGGAATGATATTATCCGATCAATTAAGTCCATTGAACAGTTCGGATATAGCTTCGGCGGGATCAGTACCCTCGATCTCTACTTCATAGATGTTGAGAAATTTGCGGCTGGTTTGAGTAGTTATATCATCTCTGGTTGCCAGGACTGTGGGGCGAAGGAAGACCAGGAGGTTCTGTTTCTCGATTGACTTATTCTCACTCCGGAATAGAAAGCCAAGGAAGGGGATGCTGCCTAAAATGGGGACCCTGGAAGAAGCCAATGTTTCCTTATCCTTGGTTAGGCCCCCGAGTATAATGACTTCTCCATCATCTACCAGAACGGTGGTGTCAATGGTGCGTTTGTTGGTGATGAGGTCTGCCGCCGCCTCAGACCCGATGGCAGTCAGGCTTGCAGGGTCTACCTCTGATACTTCCTGGTGAATTTTTAACCTGACCAGGTTGCCATCATTAATGTGTGGAGTAACTTCCAGGGTCAAGCCAACATCTTCCCGTTGTATTGTTGTGAATGGGTTTGAAGCTCCCTGGCTGCCCGTGACGGTCGACCCCGTTCTGAATGGTACCGTCTGACCCACCACGATTGAGGCTTCTTCATTGTCCATGGTTGTGATGCTCGGTGTTGATAATAAATTGACATCGGCATTGGACGCGAGCGCCCTTATAATGAGCGCGAAACTTGTTCCAGAACTACGCAAGTTCCCGGCGGCGAGTAAAGGCGAATCTCCCAGGGCTGGAATGGTGGGGACTGTAGTATCAGTCGAGGTAGATGATGATCGCGCCAGGGCAAGGCTTTGCAGCAGCTGTGCGAGGGTGCCGCTGGGGGCGGTGAGGCCGATGGGACTACTGCCTCCGGATGTATCACCGACGAAAAGTTCCGTACCCAGTTGTCTGCTGAAATCCGTGGTGACTTCAACGATTGCAGCTTCAATGAGCACCTGTAGTCGCCGCACATCCAGGCCTGCGATGATTTCTCTCAGGTCAAGCATGGTTGAAGGGTCGGCGCGGATAACCAGTGCATTAAGAGTTTCGTCAGCCTGAATGGTGGTGGTTGTCTGCGTGGCTGATTTTTCATCTGAGCGCTTGTCTGAAACCAGGTTGGTCAGAATTTCTGCCATTTGCTTGGCATCAGCATGAGCCAATCGCACCACCTGGATAGAGCCGGAGCGGTTTGCAGGTACATCCAATCTGGCAACGAGGGATTTGACCCGGGCAACGGTTTGCCTCTCTCCTTTGAGCACCAGACTGTTGGTTCTTTCACTGGCGACAATTGTAATCTTGTTGGGACCTTTTGAACCTTTGCCTATCTGGTCTGGTGCGAGTTGCTCAAGGAGACCGATCATATCCTCCACCCAGGCTTCCTTGAGATCTATGATGGCAATGTCAAGGTTGTCGGCGACATCTATCCTGTTGATAATTTCAGTCAGTCGGCTAATGTTGGAAGCGTGATCGCTGATAATCAGGACGTTGGGTTTTTCCAGGCCCGCAACATGCCCATACTGGGGTATTAGAGGGCGCAATATCTTCACGAGGTCAATTGATGCTGCGTTTCTGATGGGAACGACGCGGGTGACAAGTTCCTCAGTTTTCAGGTCATCGCTGAAGTCCAGTGGATGACCACTCTGCTTGGCAAGGACCTGTTGTACGATCTTGGTTACGTTACCTGCGGGAACGGCCGCATAGCCGTGTACTCGCAGGACGCTCAGGAAAAGCTGGTAGACGCTGTCACTATCCAGAAACGCGCTTGAGATAACCGTAACATTCCCCTTGACCCTTGGGTCCACGATGAATGTCTTTCCCGTAATCGTTGAAACCTGGGTGATGAAGATACGAATATCAACATTCTTGAGGTTGATCTTTACCTCGCTCTCGCTGGCGGCGAGAGGAACAGCAGACAGCAGCATACACATGACAAGGCAGCGCCCGAGCATCAGTCGTAGTGAACTGGGACCTGGTTTCGCATCAGGAATGCTATTTCGGTTGATGACATCAATAGAAGTTGAATACTTAATCGAGGGTTTCCTGGTTCATGGCAGTTGGATAAACTTTGATGACGCGCATAATGGTACTTCAATTAAGTTGCGAATGTCTGATTTTAGATTACACCGCAGTGGTCCCTTTCTTTATACGTGCTAGCTGTATAAATCCGGTGTTATTATTGTGCTTAGATATTTGGACAAATTCACCTGCTACCGCGCGCCTGCTACCGCGTGCCTGCTTCCGCGCGCCTGCTTTCGGACAGGATCTAGCCTCAAGACCGCATTATACCTCTTCCTGCTTTTTGTCGTTCTGTCAGGGGACAGGCACCGTCAGGAAGAATTTTCGTGACCCTCTTTGCACCTCAACGCGAACACGTTTACTCGCCATTGCCTGGTCAATGAAGCTTCGGTCGTTCATCACATTACCTACTGCCCTGCCATTGACAGAAAGAATAACGTCTCCCTGCTGCAATCCTGCACGCATCAGAGAAGTTTGTGAGACCTCACCACTCACCTTGTAGCCACTTGCATCGCCATCGGATACAGGAGATACGCCTATATCGGCAAGCACTGCCCCGGGGTCCTGCTGGATTTTGTCCCTGTTATCAGACATATAGTCTCGGAGTGATGAACCAGGTGACCTGGAGGGGTTGGTTGGTGTTCGGGAGTTGCGATTTCGCTGTGCAATTCTCTCCCTGACCTGCTCCAATTTGTTTGAAGCAGGTTTATTTCCCGTCTGACTGCTGGTGCGTTGATTTGAGCTGGTCCTTTTTGAGCCTATGGTTGCACCCGAACCCGTATGGGGGTCGCTGAACATCAATTTCTCCGTTCTTGAGCCGCGACGAATGAGGATATGATCATCGTTGACTGCAGATAACACTGCATTTCCGGGTAGCCTGTCGCCGACGTGGAATAGAGCACCGGCTTTATTTTTCTCAGCGACGATTGCCGTTGAAGATGCCTTGTTTGCTGATGTAAAGACGCCTTGTAATTCGAGATTCAGTTTAGTCTCTGGTGCATCCACAACCTGTGTTGCCGCTGCTGATTTCTTAACCTTGCCGAATAGGTTCAGGCTTGAAAGGTCGATGTGACTGCGTTCCCGTACTGTCACTTCTGGTGTTCGGGTTGTTAGACTGCTAGCGGGATCACCGTTTACATTCTCAATGAAAAACAAGACTGCGTTGGCGGCCGAAAGGGCAAGCAGCACGACGAGAACGATACTGGTGAGTGTCGCCAGTTTTCGGTTGTGTTGCTGAAATAGATCAAGAATAAGTTCCAGGGGGAGATCCTTGGACGAGCCTGTGGAATCAATGTACCTTACAATATTTTCTCTTCTATTAGCAGGATAGTTTCGTCCGGTTTGGAACCTTCTGGAAGCGGTAAATCGGCTACATCGAACAATATGCCCTTGATTGCAACCTTTGCCCAGCCCCCTTTTTGCAGTGTTATAGCGATCAGTATCTGTTTTTCAAGCGTAATATTGAGAATTAGCTGATCCTGTTGCTTGAACAGCTCCCCCTCGAGGGGCGGGAGCGTAACGTACCGGGGGCCGTCAGGCGTGATTATCAGGATTTGCCCGCCACTCCAGTTTGCGGTTCCTTTGGCATCTGTTATCCAGTGCCAGTCGGTCGAGATTGATAAATTCTCGAATTCGAGATCCCCGGAGAAGGTATAGCCGTATTCCTCACTGACTTCATTGATGTAGTCACTGTTGATCAGGCCATGCAGGGCATTGATGTTGACCGCCACTGAGGTGAACGAGGCATCACCTTCAACCTGGTGACCCTGACCCGCTGCGTTGAGCTGAACCTGTGCGATACCTCTTATCAAGCCGGCAGGAGACAGTTTCCAGGTGAGCAGGGAAGCGGGAAACTGGCGAAACTGCATTTCACTTTCACCATTCCAGATGGTTCCCGAAACGCGATAGATATTCAGGTCTGGTGCTACTTTGTGAACGTCCTCGCGGATGGAAGACCACACAGTTGAAGCGGGCGCAAAAGCCACGACAAATATGAGGAAGCTGATAAGACCAATACAGATGTAGAGCAGCGATTTCACAGGATTTCTATACCGAATAGTCTGCACCCTGGTGCAGACGTGCCCGGTCTTTTAGCCTTACGAAATGAAAGCAGCCATGCTGCACACGGGTAATTCCGTTGTCCTGGGCCTAGCATCCTGTTCCTGATTAAATATCCCCCAGCATCTTCTGCAGAATCGCTGAATAAATCTGTGACAGTTGATGCAACTCCTTAATGGAAACACACTCGTTGACCTTGTGAATCGTCCTGTTGCACGGACCCAGCTCAACCACCTGAGCGCCAAGGGGTGCAATGAATCGACCGTCAGAGGTTCCACCGGAAGTTGAAAGCTCTGTGTCGATACCGATTGACTCTCTTATGCTTGACTGGACAGCAGGTATCAGTTCTCCACCTTCAGTCATGAAAGGTTTGCCGGAGAGTGACCAGTCGATCTCGTATTCGAATTCGTACTGACCAAGGATTTCCTCGGTTCTTGATTGCAGGGATTCCCGGGTCGATTCGGTTGAATAGCGGAAATTGAACTCTACCCGCATCTTGCCTGGTATTACGTTGTTTGCTCCGGTTCCACCCTGGATGTTGGAGATCTGAAATGATGTCGGCGGGAAGTACTTATTACCCACGTCCCACTTTGCAACGGCAAGGTCAGCCAGTGATTGTAAAGCCGCATGAATTGGATTGTTTGCACTATCAGGGTATGCGATGTGGCCTTGCTGCCCCTTTATCGTCAGTACTGCATTAAGGGAGCCGCGTCGCCCGACCTTGATGGTGTCTCCCAATTGTCCAGTGCTGGTCGGTTCTCCAACAACGCACCAGGTGACTTTAGTTCCGCGCCGCTCAAGTTCTTCCGCAACTTTGACGGTTCCGTTGATGGCATCTGCTTCTTCGTCGCTGGTGATCAGAAATGCAATTGTGCCCTTGTGTTTCTTCGTGCTGGTCAGAAAGCGTTGCGTTCCTGTCAACATGGCGGCGATGGAACCCTTCATATCAGCCGCGCCTCTGCCATACAGAGTATCGTCTTTGATTACGGGTTCGAATGGATCTGTATGCCATTCATCGAGTGGCCCGGGAGGCACGACATCAGTATGACCGGCGAACACGAAAACTGGCCCTCCTGTGTTTTCGCTGTCACGGGTTGCCCACAGGTTCATAACGTCTGAAAAAGGCATCTGCTCGATGGTAAAACCAAGGTCAGCAAGAAACTGGGCGATCAGAGACTGGCAGCCTGCGTCGTCAGGGGAAACGGAATTTGCACGAATGAGTTGCTTCGTCAGGTCAAGAGTAGTCTCGTCAAATGAATCCATTGCTTAGCCCGGACAGTTATTCAAGGTGTCAGTTGTGAGCGTGTAAAGATTCGTTTAGAGAAATAGCATTCTTGTTGGTCCTGCACTCAACGACTCCATTCTGAGAATTCCGTATGAACAACATGTCGTTCTGTCCTGATAATTCCCGCGCTTTTACTGTCCTGACAAAATTCCTATCCTCATCGAGAACCTGGACCACAGCACCCGCCGTTATGTAGAGCCCAGCTTCAATTGTGCATCGGTCGCCAAGGGAAATGCCACAACCAGCATTGGCGCCTATTAAGCAGTCTTTGCCGATAGACACAATATGTTTGCCTCCACCAGACAAGGTTCCCATGGTGGACGCACTGCCGCCAAGATCAGTACCTGCATCCAGGAGAACGCCCTGGGACACTCGGCCCTCGATCATGTTTGGACCTATTGCCCCAGCGTTATAATTCACCAGTCCCTCATGCATGACAGTTGTACCTTCACCCACGTAGGCGCCAAGCCTGACCCTTGCCGAGTGGGCGATACGGATTCCTGCAGGAACCACATAATTCGTCATCTTCGGGAACTTGTCGACACCAGCAACTTCCATTATACGCCCCTCTGCTCTCGCCTTGAGTTGAAGCTCACCCAATTCAGCCGGGTCTACTGCACCAATGTCGGTCCAGGCAACATTGGGCAGAATGGCGAAGAGATTATCCAGGTTCTGTTCATTTGGTTTGACATATCTATACGACAGTAAATGCAGTTTTAGATAGGCTTCCGGTGTTGAGCTCAGCCCAATGTCCGTCTCTATAAATGTTGCGACGCAGGGGTTGCTTGAACCTTTCATTGTTGACAGGATTGATTGCTGGCGTGGTTCATCAATGCCGTCAATGAGTGCCCGGATCTGATCATCATCAAGATCGATATTTTTGTTGCCACCGCCATAGTCCACCAGGCTGGCGATTTGTTTGATCAGCTGATTATCCGGGTTTAGCAACGGCTCAGGAAAAAATACCTCCAGCCAATCCTGTTTCAAATTTTTAGTTCCAATACCAAATGCAAAACTGTACATATTTGTGTTCACCCAAAGACAATAGCTGCCAGGACCTGTTGGTCTTCCCAGCACATTATGACGGCTTTTGCCTGTCTGGAGAAGATGTTGATTAAGCTGTGCTAATTGTGCCGCCCCGGGGGCATTCCCTGGTTACACAGCCACCTTGTCGATATGGTAATCAAGCTCATCCTTGATTCGTTGTTGCAGGACCGTCTGTTGGTTTTCGTCTCCAATTGGCTTCCCTTCCCCGTCCGTAATATGGAACACGTCTTCGACTCTTTCACCAAGTGTTGTGATTCTGGCATTCTGTAGAGAAATATCCAGGTCAACAAAGACCTCGGCGATGATAGACAGCAACCCTGGACGATCTGGTGTTGTGACTTCCAGGACAGAGTAGTCTCCACTGGAGTCCTGCCTCAAGTGGACCTCGGTCTTAAGCTTAAACTGCTTGAGGAGTCTAGGAGTTCTTCTCTGATTCACGGTCAGTGATTCACTTCCCGGTTGCATGTACTTGAGGAGAGTTGATCGGATTCTTTCAACCCTTGCGGGTTTATCCCCAACGGGTTGGCCGTCGGACTCGAGCACTACAAAGGTGTAAAAAGAACGGTTGTTTGCTGATCTCGGGATTCTCGCATCCACAACATTGAGTGCCAGTTGATCCAGGGCCGTCACAATGGACACGAAGAGATCTTTTGTATGCTCCTTGTGAACAAAGATATGGGTTGAGCCCTCATCAGAACGCCTGCTGAAGGTGTCGTCCCGTATCAGTATCAATGGGCCATCCGTTAGCATGTGCTTACTGATCGCTTCAGTATGCCATACGATATCGTGTACAGATTCGCGCAGGAAGTAGTCATCATCGACATCCTTCCATATGCTTAAGACTGATTCATTTGAAATGCTGCGCTCCTCTAATCGTTCCATCGCGTGACTTTGCGTGTCGCTAATGTAGTCAGGACGATCAACCTGGGATTCAAGTCCGTGACGAAGCATGCGTTTGGTTTCCAGGTAAAGTTGGCGCATCAAAGACGCACGCCAACTATTCCACAGGGTCGGATTTGTTGCGTTGATGTCCGCAACAGTTAACGCATATAGATAGTCCAGGCGTACCTGGTCTTTTACGAGCAGCGCAAACTCACGGACTACTTCTGGATCCTGGATATCTTTTCTTTGCGCAGTGGTGGACATCACAAGATGGTTTTTTACCAGCCAGCACACAAGGTTGGTATCCCACGTCCCCAGTTTGTGTCTCAGGCAAAAAGCCCGGGCTACACCTACTCCTAACTCGGAATGGTCTCCTCCCTGACCCTTGGCCAGGTCGTGGTAGAGCCCGGCAACATAGAGCAATTCTACTTTGGGAAGGCGATGATGTATGTGTGCGGCAACGGGGAACTGCTGTTCCTGGTTCTTGTAGCGAAATCGCCTCATATTCCGCACCACCTGAAGCGTGTGCGCATCCACGGTGAAGGTGTGAAAAAGGTCGAACTGCATCTGGCCAATGACCCGCCCAAACTCCGGCAGATAAGCGCCGAGGATTCCATAGCGCGCCATTCTGCGCAGTTGCGTGAACANGTGATTCGTTGAGCCGAGCAGGTCCAGGAAAAGTTTTGTGGACTCGGGGTTGGTGCGGAAATTCTCGTCGATTAGGTCAACGTGACGCCGCACGAGGCGAATGGTCTCGGCGCGAACGCCCGCAATATGCTCACTTGAGCCCATAATCACAAACATTTCCAGCAGTGCCTGCGGATATTCTGTGAAGACATCACCCGAGGTTACTTCAAGATAATTATTACGGATCCTAAAGCGCTGATTGATGGGTTGAACTACTGCTCGCTCAGATGAACGAACAATGGCCTCATCAAAATGCTGCAGCAGCAATTCATTAGCAGCATTGAGTTCAAGTGCCGTTCGATAGTAATTCTGCATAAACTGCTCGACCGCCAGTTGATCACCGTCTTCATATCCGAACATAATTGCCAGGTTCTGTTGGTGGTCAAATAAAAGACGGTCATCGTCTCTGCCGGAGAGCAGGTGAAGCCCAAATCTGATTTTCCAAAGGAATTTTCTGCCCTGGGTCAGTAGCTCGCTCTCTGCTGCTGTGAGGAAGTCCTGCTCTACGAGGTCTGCAAAATCAACGGATTCAAATTTTCTGCGAGCGATCCACATCACGGTCTGGATATCGCGCAATCCCCCGGGCGAGGTTTTTACGTTTGGTTCAAGGCTGTATTCTGTGTGTTCTGACTTTTGATGGCGTTCAATCTGTTCATCACGTTTTGCCCTGTAGAAGGCTTTAGGGGGCCAGATTTTCTTTGGTGCCACCTTCCTGTTCATTCGCAAACGGAGTTCGTCGTCACCGCAGATAGAGCGGGACTCCATCATGCTTGTCAGAACGGTCACATCACCTTTGGCCTGAGCCCGACATTCATCTATTGAACGCACGCTGTGGCCGACTGCAAGGCCTATGTCCCACAATAGTGCAAGAAAGGACTGGATATTCGGTGAGTGCAGGTTATAGCTGTTTCGCTCCAGCAGGATCAACAGATCAATATCAGAGTGAGGGTGCAGTTCCCTTCTACCATATCCACCAACCGCCAGCAGTGAGATTCTGGTCTTGCGCCAACTGGGTCTATTCTCATCCCAATTGAATCGACTCCAGACAAGACGCATGATCTCGTCCATAAAAGCTGATCTCTCGTAGAGAAGGTTTTCGGTGTCCTCGCCTTTACGAAACCGCGTTTCCTGATCAAGGTACGCGGCCAGGATAGCTTCTTTTAATATGGGGATCGGTTGCTTTGTTTCGGATAGACTTGATGCAAGTGCTTCGATCGACAACATGAAAAATCCGACCTAGCCGCAGCGCTTTATAGTGTCGTCACTACGGTAGGTCAATATTTCGTAACCGGTTTCGGTGACTAGAATGGTATGTTCCCACTGGGCCGTATATTTGTGGTCTTTGGTGACCACCGTCCAGGCGTCTGGTAGCACTTTGACCTCTGCCTTCCCGGCGTTAATCATGGGTTCTATGGTGAAGGTCATACCAGGTCTGAGCTCCATACCAGTTCCGGTTTCACCATAGTGAAGAACCTGGGGTTCATCGTGAAAAATTGTACCTATTCCGTGCCCGCAGTATTCGCGAACAACTGAAAACCTGTTTTTTTCCGCATGGGTTTGAATTGCATACCCTATGTCACCGAGGTGTGCGCCCGGTTTAACAGCTTCTATTGATAGGTACAGACACTCCTGGCAGGTTTTTACCAGACGTTCGGCCATTACTTTGGGTTTCCCTACGAGAAATGTCTTGCTCGTATCGCCGTGATATCCATCCTTAATTAGAGTGACATCAATATTGATGATGTCACCATTCTTCAGGATTTTGTCATCGGATGGAATTCCATGGCATACGACGTGGTTAACGGAAGTGCAAATAGATTTGGGGAAACCCCTGTAGTTAAGCGGTGCTGGTATTGCATTTTGTTTTTCTGTGAATTCATGACAAATGCGATCCAGCTCACCTGTGCTGATACCAGGCTCAATACAGTCACCAATCATCTCCAACTGCTCTCCTGCCAGGACCCCAACAGCTCTCATCTTTTCGATTTCGTCTGGGGTTTTAGTATTAATTGCCATAAAGGAGGTTTGAGTGTTGAAGATATTTTGGGGAAGGCAACTATACCAGAATAGTGAATCATTCTGTTGCAGGGTGTTCCATTATTACAGGTAATTTCCCAGGATCCACGCAGCCGGATCAGAACTGCCCGGCAATATTGTCCCGTGGAATGCGTTTTTGCCAATTCGCCCGCCAAATTGACACTCAACAATTGGTTTGAAGGCCTGAATATGGTATAAACCGCGCCTGCCAGCAGGACTGGCTGTAATTTAACTGACTTTTCCCGTGAATCGGTCCCTGATTGGGCCCAGATGGTGGGGATAATAATTCTCACACGTATCGACACGTGGTTCGGGTGCCCTGGTTTCTAAGCTGCATGCTCAGGACAGGGGTTGGATCACGGGGTGCGTGGAGGCCTAACCCAAACATTGGAGTATGTATGACTAGCGTATCCATGCGTGATCTGCTGGAAGCAGGTGCACATTTCGGTCACCAGACCAGATACTGGAATCCAAAAATGAATGAATACATTTTTGGGGCCAGAAACAATATCCATATTATCAACCTTGAGAAGACTGTCCCGGCGCTGGATGAAGCGGTGGAATATGTTCAGAGTATTGTTTCGAAGCGAAACAAAATCCTGTTTGTCGGCA
>PBRP01000059.1 GCA_002726655.1 Gammaproteobacteria bacterium | reverse complement strand
TATTTGGTACAAATCTTATTCAAAGTGGGTCAATCGAAGATGCAAATCAACAGAACTTAACCAAAATTTGATCCAAGTCATTTCAAAACTCCAAAAATAGGTTCATGTATACAGAAAAAGAGAGAATAGTTTATGAGAATATTGCTAGTTGGGACACGCTTTTTGTGTGTAGTCTTTTTAGCCGGTTTTCATTCCACAGTTTTTGCTGAAGACGGCGAATCAAAATATGCAGTGTTGGAAGAAGTTGTCACGACTGCTCGAAAGCGATCAGAACCACTGCAGGATACGCCAGTTGCATCGACGGTCCTTGGCGGGCAGGCACTTGACTTAACTTTTCATGGTGACCTGAAGACGCTGCCGTTTCCTGCTCCGAACGTTAACATCGCAACAGTAAGTGCGTTCCAGAATGCGGTATCGGTCGCTATTCGTGGTATCGAGAACGCAGAGATTGATTCAACGATTGATCCAGTTGTTGGAATCTTCATCGATGGCGTATACATGGCAAGACCAGTTGCAAGCAGTATGGATCTGTTTGACGTCGAGCAAGTTGAAATTCTCCGTGGTCCCCAGGGAACATTGTTCGGTCGAAATACGTCCGCTGGAGCACTGCAGATCAGAACCCGTAGGCCTTCGGGTGAGTTTGCTTCCAGAGGTAAAATTAATGTTGGTGAGTATGGTCGAATGGATGTTCGAGCATCGGTTGACCTGCCTATCGTTCAGGACAAGGTCAATGCGAAAATCGCTGTCATGTCCCAGACGATGGATGGTTACTTCACCAGTAACGTAAATGGCCGCGATTTGGGTGCGGAAGAAATCCTGTCTGTACGCCCGATGATCGAATTCAAACCGAATGATCATCTGGATATCACCCTAATAGGTGAGTACCACAAAAATAAGAGCGAACCGAGGCCGCAGCAAAACGAATCACCTTCTTCACGACTCCTTTGTATTCTGCATTCATTCTGCGGGTTCCCGTTTGATAATGGCAGTGAGGAGTTTGATGTTGACACGGTTGATGTCGGATTTATTAATGCCGAGATCTGGGGTCTGACAGCAGAGACTAACTATCAGATCGATAAGGGTGTATTCACCTTTATCGGTAACTACAGGAAAACCGAAGAAGAAGTTGTTTACGACCCGGATGCGGTTTTGTATCCGATGTTTCTTGTAGATCGTGATCAGCCTCATGAACAGTGGTCAACCGAATTTCGGTTTCAGTCGACCGGTTATGAGAAGTTCGACTTTGTTGCAGGACTCTATTACTTCCACCAGGAATATGAGCTTGAACGAAACACCACGTTAGGTGTTGCATCACCAACGCCTTTAACTCATCTGTTAAGTATTACTGGTCAGGATCACGACGCCTGGNCGGTGTTTGGCGAAATGCACTATTTCGTGAACGACAAACTGACAGTTACAGTCGGCGCGCGATACAGTGAAGAAGAGAAGGACTACTTCCAAAAGCCATTCGGGCCATTCCCTAATACAGGTGCACAAATTGATAATAGTGAATCCTGGAGTGATTTTGGTCCCAAGTTTGGTGTCAACTACCAGTGGAACAGCGATCTGATGACCTACTTCAGCTACACCAAGGGTTTCAAGAGTGGTGGGTTCAACGGGCGTTGTGGTCAGACTGCAACTTGCTTGCTTTCTTTCGATCCGGAAGAAGTTGACGGGTATGAACTGGGTTTGAAAGCGGATTGGTTAGACAATCGACTCCGAACGAACGTCGCAGTGTTCTGGTCCGAATTTAAAGATTTGCAGCGAACAGCGATTGTTCCGTTGCCCCCTGGTGCTGCTAACCCACAGGAAACAGTGACAGATAATGCGGCGGGTGCAACCATCAGCGGTATTGAGCTTGAACTGACCGCACTGATTGGTAACAACTTCAGGTTAAACTTTACGGTCGGTATTCTCGATGCCGAATATGATAGCTTCTGTGCGGATATTGATGGTGCCGCGACGTACACTTCAATGCCTATGTCTAATTGTGGTGGTGTTGTGACGCAGACGACTGGAGCACCAGGCGGGGAGGGTGCGTACCTGGTTGATGAAGACCGTACCGGATTTGATCTTGGCAGGGCCCCAGAGACAAACTACTCCATCAATGCCATGTACGATCTGCCGCTTTCGAATGGCGGCAACATGATGTTCCACACAAGCTACATCTGGGTCGATGATCTGTTTACGGACGATTCCGAGGTTAGTCTTCGTGAGAATACGCACCTACTGGATGCGAGCATCAGCTACGAGGATCCTGATGGTAGATTCCGAGTTAGTCTCTACGGTAAGAATCTGACTGATGAGTTGTACGTGGACACAAGGACGATCGTGCCTCCATTGTTTGATACTCGTGCGGTCAGCTCTCCGCGCCGATATGGAATTGAATTTGGCTGGAGTATGTGAAGCAGGGACCAAAGTGTATTGTCGTCATTGGTTGTTAATTGCGGTGTGGCTGGTTTCGCATGCCGCATTTTCTGCTGAGGAATACTCGGTAGTAGACAGCGATTATCCTAAAGCTGTCTATTGGGGAGATACTCATCTCCACACTCGTAATTCAGCAGATGCCTATTCACTCGGGAATATGAACCTCACACCAGCGGATGCATTTCGATTTGCCCGTGGGCAGGAGCTTGTCGCTCATAACGGCATGCGGGTTCAGTTACGCCGACCGCTGGATTTCCTCGTAGTTTCTGATCACGCGGAATANCTTGGCGGCTTCTATCGGTTTAATGTTGACGATGCGCTGGTCGTCCGGACTGATGCTGGTAAAAAGTGGCAGGGATTTGTTGATGCGGGTGAAATCGCACGAATTTACGCCACCTTCNTGGCGAGCATGCAGGNTNCTGACAATAACCCTCCATTGCCTGAATCAACTCGACGTTTGATCTGGCACGATGTTGCATTAACTGCGGATGAGCACAATCGTCCGGGTCAGTTCACGGCGTTCACCGGCTATGAATGGACAGCGATGATTGACGGCAATAATCTGCACCGTGTAATTGTCTACAAAGATGGTGCAGGAAAGACTAGTCAGCTGCCGCCATTTTCAGCTCAGGATTCATTGGACCCCAGAGAACTCTGGAAATCTCTTGCACGATACGAAGAGACAACGGGCGGTGAAGTGATAGCCATCGCACACAATGGCAATCTTTCCAATGGCATGATGTTTCCGAGCGTTTCCGTTGATGGAAAAAAAATCAATCGCGCTTATGCTGAACTTCGAGCCCGCTGGGAACCTATTTACGAGGTTTCCCAGGTTAAAGGCGACGGCGAGGCGCATCCAACGCTTTCTCCTGATGATGAGTTTGCGGACTTCGAGAATTGGGACTGGGATAACATTGGTCGGAGCGAAGAGAAAGAAGACTGGATGCTGCAGCACGAATATGCTCGAAGTGCGTTAAAGCTTGGTCTGCAGTATGAGCAATCTCTTGGAGTAAATCCCTTTAAGGTTGGCCTGATCGCAAGTACAGATGGTCATAACAGTATTTCAACGCCTGAAGAAGATAACTTCTTCGGAAAGTTTCCGGAATCCGAACCAGGTCCGCAGCGGATGGAAAACATGCTCGCTGGTCGGCTCTGGCAGAACTGGCAAATTGTTGCTTCAGGTTATGCGGCTGTGTGGGCAAAAGAAAATACTCGCGAGGCAATCTTCGATGCGATGAAGCGCCGTGAAGTTTATGCGACGACTGGTTCGCGCATTGCTGTTCGTTTCTTCGGCGGCTGGTCCTTTGAGGCAGGTGATATCAATAACCCCAACTATCTTGATAAAGCGTATGGAACGGGTGTTCCAATGGGTGGCGATCTCACCAAAGGTCCTGTAAATCGATCACCCAGCTTCCTGGTGACGGCGGCGAAAGATCCGGACGGTGCCAATCTGGATCGAATACAGATTGTGAAAGGCTGGCTGGATGCACAAGGAAATCTGCAGGAAAAAGTGCATGATGTCAGCTGGTTAGGTGAGCGAGCTATTGATCCTGAGACACAGAAGTTGGCCTCTGTAGGCAGTACCGTTGATGTTAGAACTGCGACTTACCAAAACACAATCGGCGCTGTTGAACTCGCAGCTGTTTGGGTTGACCCCGATTTTGATTCGGAGGAGCGCGCATTTTATTATGTGAGGGTCCTCGAGATTCCGCGACCTCGCTGGACCACAATAGACGCTGTTTACTTTGACATTGATGTTCCAGACGGTGCCCCGAAAGCGATCCAGGATCGTGCCTACACCTCGCCCATCTGGTATATCCCGTGAAGCTGCCGGGATGGGCGCACGAACCCATCCTGCACTTTCTACTTGTTGGGTTCGTAGTATTTACTGCTAACGAATGGTTGAATCCCGAGACAAGCGTCGACGGCAGGGTTATTAGTATTGATCGTGAATCGCTGACCCGCTTTATTCAATTTCGTACCCAGGCATTTTCTGAAAACGCGAACAAGCGCCTGGACAGTCTCTCCCAGGATGCGCTGTCAGACCTCATCGACCAGTACATTCGTGAGGAAGCGCTGTATCGAAAAGCGCTTTCGTACGGAATGGACACCCAGGATTATGTGATCAAAAGACGACTAGTTCAGAAGATGGAGTTCCTGGCAGAAGGAACAGCACCAGCAAGTGAATCCCACAGTACAGAGGCACTCAGAAGCTACTATGAAGCCAATAGCGACAAATATGAGATCCCGGCAGCTGTTACCTTCACACATGTATTTTTCAGTAGTGATCGCAACGGTAGTGAAGTGGTCCGGATTGCAGAAGAAACCCTTGAAATTCTAAATCGTGATCAGATACGTTTTGACCAAGCGCCGGGTTTTGGTGAACGATTTCCCTACCAGTTGAACTACGTGGAACGAACACAGGAGGAAGTGGCTGGTCACTTTGGAACACCAGCAGCAAATGTGTTGTTTCAGTTGAAGCCAGACAAACAGGAATGGCAGGGACCAATCCAGTCAGCGTTTGGCAACCACCTGGTGCTACTGACCGACAGGCAGCCTGCGCGTGTTCCACCGCTTGAGGAAATCATCGAACAGGTTGCGAGTGAGTTGCAGTCTAGTCTGGAGCGGGAACGCAAGGATGCAGTGATTAAGGAGTTAGTCGCGGAATTTGAAGTTGACATTAGTCCGGAGTTTACGGTGGTACTGAAAGAATGATTGCAAACTGTACTCGAGTCGCACTGATTGGTGTGTTGATAGTGTTGCTGCAACCAGCGAATGCTCATGACGGCAGGCCTGTTTATATAGAGGTCACGCAGATGTCCAGCGACAGCTTCGAACTCGCCTGGAAACTACCGCCGACCCTGGACCGATTTAGTATTCCTGTAATTGAATTACGGCCTGACTGCATTATATCGGGGAGCCGCCCTGAGGGGTTGTACGGTCAGCGTTTGATTCGCTGTGCGGCCGGACAGTTGCCGCGTCAGGTCAACATAGACTACCCCCGCGTCAATCCTTCCCTGTCGAGCATTGTTCACATCGAGTTTACAAACTTTCCAGCACGCTTTATCCATGCGGGTCCGGGAGTTACGACCATTGAAATTCCCCTGGGCATAAGTGAAAGAAGTATTTTCCCTGAATACGGGATGCTCGGAGTCGAACATATTCTGGGTGGCTATGATCATCTGCTATTTCTTGTTTGTGTCATCTGGCTCGCGTTTACCTGGCGACGTATCCTGCTTGCGATTACGGGATTCACGATTGCACACTCGATTACGCTGGCGCTGGCTGCGCTGGAACTGATAACCCCCGCGGTAGGGCCAACGGAGGCACTCATTGCATTGAGTATTGTGTTTGTTGCCGCAGAACTGGTTCGACAGAATAGGAACTCATTGAGTTGGCGTTTCCCTGTCGCAGTCAGTTCAGTTTTTGGGTTGCTTCATGGCCTGGGTTTCGCGAGTGTTCTAGCAGAACTAGGACTGCCCATAAACGATACGCTCCTCGCGTTATTCGCCTTTAATATCGGCGTTGAAGCGGGGCAGTTGTTTTTCGTCGGCGCGTTGCTGTTTGTTGTCTGGCTTGCTGTAAGGGCAAGCCATGAAACATTCGACCCGGCCTCGAACCGGACTCAGGTAGGGAGTGGATACATCGTCGGTTCTCTTGCTGCCTTTTGGTTCTTTCAGCGGTTCTTGCTGTTGGGCTAAATATTTTGGTACTTTGCTTCTTATTGTTCCGGAGTGAACCAAATTGGAGAAGTGTAAGCACGCTCTTGAGTCACCATGGGTACGTGAGCAGGCATCTCCAGATTGAAATAGGCCGCATCATAGGCAGTCCATCGAGGTGTCGGTATCTCCAGGACACGTACGTAGTAAAATGAAGGCTCATCGATGTGAAAACTCGGATCAGTCCAACGAGTGGTAAACTGCACTTCGCCGATATCGTTTCTGTAAGTTGGTTTTGACAGGTCGACTGTAGTTCCAACCGGAGGCGCTTTGCCGGTGACCGGCGAGACTGATCTATCATCTGATAGGGCGATATCGAATACTTTCTCGTGGGTTCGGCCCTGTGTGTCCAACCAGCCTTTTACGATCTGCACTCTGTCTAAATTCGCCCCAATTGGGTCCTTCCACGTCTTGATTATGAACACCGGAACCTGGTCTATATTGGGCGGCAGTGGCAGATCAGCACCCATTGGTACACCTTTCAAATAGCCTCGTTCTACCCAGTCCGGTGAATTCAGATCTGCATCAGTAAAGTCCCAGCCACCAAATACACGCACACGCATTCTTGGTCCGGTTGTCGCGTAAGTTTCCCTGCGTCGCATGGCGTCAAACAATGACGCCCGTGTATTCTCTTGTGCCCAAATTGCGGCTAGCCCGGAAGCGGCCATCTCCCATTCAAATTGAGGCATGTCTGGGATATTGACGAATCGTTCCATTGCTCGCGTTGGATTTGGTTCATGCCAACTGAATTTCCCCCAAAAATTGTTTTCGTCAGCAGACGAAATCCCCGTGTGGGAATCTGTACTACCAATCAATCCAAACTTAAATGGGTTGTCCCCGATATCTGCCGACATCGCAAGGCCGTTGCGCAAAGCCGGGCGTGCATACTCCCTTTCATACATCCAGTCTTCTTGTTTGTTGGCATCACTGAAACTCGCAAACTTGTCCCAGGATTCATAATCGGCAAATTCATCATCCGGTGACACTGCAGGGTGCGTTTCACTATCCCCTTTATATTGCGTGACTTCGAGTAGTGGCTCCCACTTTACACGTTGCTTCACATACTCGACGGTCATTGTATTGCCGTCTGAGTCTACCGGTGCAAACATGAGTCCAGCACTAACGTTACTATTATGGGGAATCGCGAATACATGCCCGCCCGTTTTCTCCTCGTAGGCAGCGAGGAACTTCCAAAGTGCTTGAGGTCTGTTGTTGTTGAAAGAGCTAAATGGCGTGATCTGATTGGTCTTGTCTGCGCCATCTTTGAAGAGTACTATTCGGTGCATGTTTCCACCACCTCGGCTCGAGCTCCATTCATAACCGATGAAAGCTGTAAACACTCCGGGTTGATTGTATGCTTCCGCCTTATCGATAACTGTTTGCCAAACGGACTTCTGGAAACGATCGCTCTGTACTAGATCCTCACCATTCCTTAAAGCATTGCCAAACTCAATTAAGATGTTGGCTGCCTCTTTAGGCCCAGACTGCAACATTTGATGCCAGCGTTTACCAACTTCAGTTGCCAACAAATCTGGATTCTTCGAATCTAGTGCAGGGAAGAGTCCCATGTACTCTGCATGGTCAGCCGCAACTAAAAAATCCAATGGTCTGTTCAGGCGAACGCGCCGGCCATTGTGAGCGGTGACTTCTTTTCCCATTGCCAGTTTATAAACTTCATCATGGCCAAATAGACGGTTGCCACCGGCGGCTGCGTCGGGAGATAGATTTGTGTGTAGGTGTGTATCACCGAAAAAAACACCCCGTGGAAAATTTTTGCCAACCATTGGAGAGTAGGGGGTGGCCTGGTCTGCAATTGATATCATGGAAGCTAGCGAAATTATGATGCTGATAGTGAGGACAATCTTCTTCATGGTGATACTAATACCCGCTGTTGTGTACATACCAAGACACCGTTTTTTGCCATCCCCCTAGTTATTGTGATTTGAAAGCAGATGGATGAGAAAAATGCCCACCCCAATCGACTGTACGTCGTCAGCCCATATGGGACCCCTGGCACTAAATTCTAAGAGACACTTTTCTGCATATGGTAGCTCCAGTCTAGCCTGTTAATCGCAGGTTTTGTACCTTTCTCTGGTTCATGGTGCAAGTATACTGTATCCGGAATCTTCAAATGCCTTCAGGTGACGGGATGAATGAGATTGTAGAACGTATCAAAGAACTGGAAGATCAATTAGAAA
>PBRP01000058.1 GCA_002726655.1 Gammaproteobacteria bacterium | reverse complement strand
TCAGAAGTCTCCCTTAGGATTTAAGGCGAATTGGTCCCATATGTTCTGACGGGATACAGTGAACGGAAATGACCTGAGATCGGCGATGGAAAAGATCGAACAGACCTGGCGACAGGTCTATCCGAATCATCCGTTTGAATACAGCTTCTTTACGGAGGAGTTTGAGAATTTGTTTGGCGATGATGAGGAATTTTCTACCATGCTTTTTCAGTTTACGTTTATCGCCATAATCGTAGCCTGCCTGGGTCTGTACGGGCTGGCTTCATTTTCAGCAGATCAGAAGACCAAGGAGATTGGAATAAGAAAAGTGCTTAGCGCTCCTTCTACAAATATCGCTATGCTGGTTATCAAGGAGTACGGATTATTGATTGTGGCAGCAAACCTGCTTGCCTGGCCAATAATGTGGCTGGTACTAAATAGCTAGCTGAACGGTTTTGTCTACAGGATCGAACTTAGCCTTCTTAATTTTTTGTTGGCGACGCTGTTTACCGCCCTACTAGCACTATTAACAGTCAGTGGTGAAATATTACGTGTGGTAAGGAGAAATCCAGTCTACGCCTTGAGGTACGAATAGTCTGAATAAAGAGGATGGTGGAATTTCACTAGTCCACTCTACCCCTCTATCGCTAGTCGCGGGATTCAAACTCCATCTCGACCCCTTCGATGCTAATGGTCAGAATCAGTTGACCAGCCCGGAATTCATAGGCAACCACGTCCCTCAGGTTCAAGGCCAGATTGTTGTGCGGAGAGCCCGGAGGGCACAGTGATCGACCCGCTGCACATGCCTCGAAACGCAAGGACGTTTCCTCCTGTTGCCAGGAGCCATTTATTCGATTGCAATCGGAAATTCCGGTACGGCGGTTGTCGCTGAGAAAATTCAGCACATATTTGCGGGGATCATCCGGGGCAAATACGAAGCCCCCAGCCACTGCCAGCTGCACCAATTGGGATAGCCTTTATTGTTCCTATACTCGCAGGCGCGGTTACGTTATATTTGATCCGCGCCCAGCCCATGACTCCGCTAAAGATGACGAACTGCAGTAGCGCCAGAACGATTACGATATACACCGGTTCCACAAAGTTACCTCGAAAATAAAGATGATCATTCTCATAATCCAATTTCTCGCACTAATCGCTATTCTTTATATCTATTTCATCTCTGCGACAACAAATCGGATCTCGGAAGACAACAGGAGACTGGTGCCGAGCAAAGTTCTGTTGGTGATGATTGCCACCCTGATCGCATTTGGCCTGTTTGCTGCCTGGTACGTACGACTGGGGCTCGCGTAAGTTTTCCGGGAACACGGCCTGACTTGTCGGCGACTCAAATTTCAGACCGACATAAACCTTTCATTGCATACTCTAGAGTCTGCTCCAGCCTGCGAATAGCGAATCCATCATCATCGACGCCCGTACAGTCGTGCTGCCTGCTTGTCATTACCGTGGCCCGGATGGGGAAACAAACCGGCCCACCAGCATAAAAGCGATCGAAGTGTCAGTGGGGACAGATTTATTTTTTTGAAGTTGATGTGTCCGACGATACTATCTAAATCATTCTGAAGATCATGTAACCAGCCTCCAATAACCCCATCCGACTGGAGGAGGCTGTCATGACACTCTACTGCGCCCCTCTAATTTACGCATTTCGTAAGTGAACTTTGCCTTTCCCCAAAATTAACCTCCACCGGAATAATAAGTACCGGCCACGTTGTTCACATTCAAAGATCCCGATCCGCCATCTTCTATCTCCACATCACCGCCCACATTACGAATATCGATATCGCCCGAGCCATCGTCTTCGATGTATACATTTTGGTCTATATCGGTAATACGGATGCCGCCGGAACCATCATCGATGATGTGAATCGCACTGCTTCCAACAATCCGCATATCTCCAGATCCGTCTTCGACAGAGACCAATCCAGAAACATTGCTAACCTGGATATCACCGGAACCGTCATCGATAAACACGTCACCGGCAATATCTGAGATCACAAGCGATCCTGAGCCATCTTCCATCTTCAGTTTGGACACATTGGCTATATCTACTGAGCCGCTTCCATCATCCACCTCTAGTGAGAGTCCGGCCGGTACCAGCATATCGATATCGATATGAGAATTACCTGTACCCCACCATGAGAAAAAGCGCCTGGTGTCATGGAATTCGGTAAAAATTTCGATGTTGGAGCCGCGAGATCGATACTGCACTTCCAGGTCATCCAATCTGCCCCGGCTACTGGCACAAGCCACAGCGGAAACCACTATCTCATTGCTATTGGCATTGCCTCTAACCGTTAATTCCCCGGCGCCAACATCCAGCAGCAGGTTCTGAGCAGCGTCTGCATCGACGCTGAATGCAATCTCCTTTTCATATCGGCATGAATCTCCATACACCAATGCCGGCGAGGCGACTATGACTAAAGCGGCCAATACTATTTTTTTCATGTGATTCTCCAGTACAAATAAAATTGCAGAGCGACCAATTGTCAGTTCAGCAGTTTTACCTACTCAATCTGTACACTGGCTGAACAAACCGCAGAAACTGGGAAACGGAGGCCAGTAGGTGCTTTTATCAGTCGGGATAACGTTTCAAATCTGAGTATCGCCTGGATCTGGGAATCGGTAGATAATTCCATCGTCCTTCAGCGCCCTGAATACGCACCCTCCGGTTTTAAGCATTGGGGTCAGAGTAAATATACAGTACTGTATATTTACTCTGACCCCAATGCTGGGAAATAAACGTGTCCCCACTAATCCAAACGGAGTGACCATGAGTGATTGGCAACGGAAATTTGTCTCCACAACATCCGCGACCAGCACACGCAACGGCGCGGGCTACATGCCCTGCCAGGGTTTGTATTACTCACCTTCAGACAGGGTGGCGAAAACAGCGCTAATCGCCACCCACTACAATGTGGATTTCAGCGAACATTACCTGGGTGAATACATGGCCTCGCGAGGCTATGGTTTTCTCGGTTGGAATACTCGCTTTCGCGGCAACGAAGCCTTTTTTCTGCTGGAGCATGCACTTGTCGATATCGGTGCAGGAGTGCACTGGCTGAAAGAACAGGCTGGAATTGAGCAAGTAGTAATTTTGGGCAATTCCGGCGGTGGCTCTCTCATGGGTGCCTATCAGTCACAGGCGCTCGGGGTAACCATGACTGCAACGCCCGGGCTGGACATTCCTCCGACGCTGCACGATCTCATACCGGCAGATTTGTATGTCTCACTGTGCGCTCATTCGGGTCGCCCCGAGGTGCTAACAGCCTGGCTCGATCCATCGGTAACTGACGAAACCGATCCCACCAGTATCGATCCCGAATTGAACATGTACGACCCGAAAAACGAGCCGCCGTACTCCGAGGAATTCATCAGTCGTTACCGTGCCGCTCAGGAAGCACGTAACCATCGCATAACCGCCTGGTGTCACAGCGAGCTCGAGCGCGTGCGGCGGCTCGGTATGACGGACCGTGCATTCAACCTCTATCGCACCTGGGCAGACTTACGCTTGATGGATGGGGAAATCGATCCTTCTCAACGCGAGGTTGGCCGCTGCTATGCCGGTGATCCTTCAGTGGCGAATTTTGGTCCACGCGGAATTGGATTAACCAATACCTTGCGAACCTGGCTATCCATGTGGAGCCTGCAGGATTCTCACTGCCGAGGCGCACCTCACCTGAATCGAATCTCACAACCGGCATTGGTAATTCAGAGTAACGCCGATACTGGTGTATTCCCCAGTGATGCCAGGGCAATCTTCGATGCTCTCGCGTCGGAAGATAAACGCCTGGATATGATCGACGGGGATCACTACCTGGAAACACCAGAAGATGCTCGGGACAACGTGGCAGACCTGATTGTGGCCTGGCTAAGAGAGCGGGGTGCGGATTAGCGGAAATATTCTCCAGAACACCCTGCGCTTGCTTGATAATCGATAAGGGGAAAGTCATGAATCTTTCGGAACACCATATAGTCATCGTTAGTTTTACCACCACTCCTGAGGCCCAGAATTTAGCGTTGCAGCAGGTAGGCAACTATGTGGCCGATTTCCTGAGTCAACAGGCCGGGTTTGTCTGTAGCCGGTTGCACGCAAGCCTGGTCAAGTCTATTGAGACATGCCGGTAACGGGTTCACCATTGGCTTTGATCCCTTCGGCGTTTACCGGCAGATCAACATTTGGCAGGCCCGGCTGCAGCGTGGCGCAAAATTCCAGCATGACTCTATCAGGATCGAAGAAATAGAACGATTGCAACCAGGTCTTCCCCGAGGCCTCCGTTGCTGTTCGAGCCTCCTCACCTGTTACCACGTCGTTGTGATTCACGATGGGAGAACACTCCACACCCTTGGCGACGAGTTCTTCGCGATAATCCGCAATCTTGTCTGGCTGTACATCGAATGCGACATGGTTCATGGAGCCGTGGGCGGAGCTGATACTGCTGGCACCGGTACCCACCATACTCTTGGCTGAAGCTACTCCGGGAGCAGCCTCGGGCGCATCGTTGAACCAGAAAAAAGCCAGATCACTGTCATTACCCATGTCGAAGAAAAAGTGCTGGCCGTATCCTGCGAGATCAAATCCCTTAGTCAGGCGCAAGCCCAGTGTGTTGGTGTAAAAATCCACGGTGCGTTCCATGTCCTTGCAGACCAGAGCAAGATGGTGCACACCGTTTAAATTAATATTGCTCATGCTGATTTCTCGCTAATGCAAAACTAGATCGTCAGTTTCATATTTCTCATCGACTTTTTCAATCATTTGTTGCCCTGGTTAGATTTAGATCTCAGGATCATCTAATTGCACGATCAATCCGAAAGCAATAAGGCGCTTGATTGTTGCAGACAGCAATTGTTGGGATTTTGATAACCGACAAGATGCAAATATCAACGGCATCTTGGGCACTGCGTGCCGGAGTAATTGAAAATCAATAAAGGGGACGGAGGGGCTGAATATTGATCAGTACGGGGTCGAAATAAATTTATTGCCTACGCGGAAGATTAGTACCCAGGGCTCGCGCAGTGCAGATCACCAGCGAACTCGCAACAGGCATATCCTGAATAACACAGAGACTCATTGATTCTTATGGCAAGGCGAGTGTCACCAGCATTGCATCGGCACCGCCGCCAGATGCAATTGAAATATATTGTTTGCCATCCACCATATAGGACATCGGCGCACCCTGGGGAATCGCTGGCAATTCAAACTCGGCCACAGTCTCTCCGCTGGCTTTGTCCATTGCCCGCAATACTGGCACGCCATCGGTAATGGCCTGGAACAACAGCGATTTGGTAACCAACAGGGGCGCGACATTAACCACACCTACCGGGCCCGGATCATCGATACCCATGTCGATAATCTGCTGGCGAATCCCCTCGGCATTGGCGCGCACCCAGTGATATTCACCGGTATCCAGATCGACGGCGCTGATGCGACCATAGGGGGGCTTGGTGATAGGCAAACCCTGCGGGCCGTTTACATTGCGAATGCCATTACGCACGTAACGAAACTCGGTTTCTGCAAGATCCTGCTCGATCAGCTGCGCGACAATTGGACTGCTTACCGATGGGATGTAATACATCGAGGTATCCGGATCGAAGGCTGCACCACTCCATTCGGCGCCGCCTGCCCAACCGGGCAGGTTAATGGTGCCCTTCAGTGAGGGTGGTGTGTACAACATGCCGTAATCGAATTCGCTGATGATCTGCAGCGCCTCCGCCCTTAATTGCGGCGTGAAGTCGATCAGGGTGTCCTCCGAAATGCCCTGCTGATCAAACGGTGCCGGCCGGGTTGGAAAGGGCTGCGTTGGTGAGGCTCGCTCGCCGGGAACACTACTCGCCGGAACCGGTCGTTCTTCAATTGGCCAGACCGGCTCTCCAGTAGTTCGGTCCAACACATAGATAAAAGCCTGCTTGGAGACCTGTGCCAGCGCCTTTATTTCTCTCCCATCGACGGTAATATCGACCAGCGTCGGCGCCGCCGGCGGATCGTAGTCCCAAAGCTCGTGGTGCACAATCTGGTAATGCCAGACACGTTCACCGGTATCAGCATCCAGAGCCACCAGGGACGTACCGAACAGGTTATCGCCCAGACGCTGGCCACCATACCAGTCGTTACCGGGTGTGCCGATCGGCAGATAGACATAGCCCAGTTCGGGATCGGCGCTCAAGTTAGTCCAGACATTTGTAGCGCCGGTGACCTGCCAGGAATTGTTCTGCCAGGTGTCATTGCCAAATTCTCCCTGCTGGGGAATAGTATGGAAGATCCACTTCTGTCGACCGGTATTGAGATCAAAACCGCGCACATGACCGGGTGGGATGTCGGTAAGCCTGGCCGGCACGCGATCGAACATGGGGTCGTCATAAACCACAGAGCCTAGAATTACCGTGTCGCCCACGATAGGTACAGCCGCAGAATGAGCGATCATGGCGCGATCGACTTCCTTGCCCAGCCCGATGGTGAGATCGACCTTGCCGTTAGTACCGAAAGTCCGATCGGGCTGTCCAGTCTCGGCATCGAGCGACCACAGAAATGCATTGGCGGTACTCAGGATAATGCGGGGTTCGGTACCACCGGGCGTGGTCTTTTCCCAGTAGGCAACACCGCGATGATTAAAACCGTTGTTAGCAGGCCGGCCATGTTCCCAGGTGAACGTATTGAATATCCACTTCTCTTCGCCGGTTGCCGCATCCAGTGCTGCAACATGACCCAGAGGTGTACTGACATAGAGCACGCCATCCCGAGTGATGGGTGTGGCCTTAAAACCTGTGGGTACAAATTCCGGTCGCTCGGCTACTGCCTGGTTATCCACCGATTCCCAAGTCCAGGCAAAGTCCAGATTCTGCACGGTATCGGCGTTAATCTGATCCAGCGGAGCGTACTTGGAGTGTCCCGGGTCGCTGCCGTAGCTGCCCCAATCGAAATTCGAGAGTTCACTTGGCTGGCATTGCTCTGTATCCGGTGCCTCCGAACAGTCAGCTAGTACCATGAGTAGCAGGGCTATCGAATAGTGCGAAGAGAAAGTGGGTGCCTGTCTCATAGTGGCTACCTGTAGTGTGGTTCTGTGTTGGAATGAAGTCCATAATACAGTAGATTTGCTGGAGTCATGACACTGTGCGGGGTGGGTATTGCTTGCTTTGCATAGTTAATAGAAGGAAAAATCGATGAAAAGAATCCTGCAAGCCGTCGCCCTCCTGTTCTTCCTTAGTGCGACACTGACTCAGGCTGATGAACAAGTGCTGGCGGATGATATCCCGATTGCCCACACTCCTGCGGGCTACTGGAAAACCATGCCGGGCTCGGTACTGGCAAACTGTACTGAGCCGCTATCAGAAGATGCTATCGACATGCGGGGCATGTGGATCATCGTGGAACTCGTTTCCGGTCCGGCTAACTCGGAACGGTCCATCGGCAATCTGCAACGCATTGAGCAATGCGGCAATCGCATCGTCATAACTGCAGGCGGCGTGACCCATGACATGCGTGCAGATGGCAGCTATGAAAACGGTGTTAATGACATCGGTGAGCCTTCTACAAACGGCAGGCCGATTTCGGTAGCGGCTTCATTTGAAAACGGAGTACACATCCTGCGCCCGAAGGGCGTACCTATCACAGTGGAAAGAGAACTGCAGGGTGACTCGCTGATCTGGCGCTACGGACCGATTATTACTTTTCGCCTTGAGCGAACCCGGGAATAAGCCAAGACAAAAACTTGTTGCATGTCTCTATTATTTCCAATATATTGGAAATATGGAAATGTTTGAGGCAACCGAAGCACTTGCGGCACTGGCCCATGAGACGCGCCTGGAAATCTTTCGCTACCTGGTAAGACAGGGGCTGCGAGGCCAGGTCGTCGGTACCATGGCAGAGGAATTTGACCTGCCCGGTGCGACGCTCTCTTTTCACCTGCGCAATCTTAAGCAGGCCGGGCTACTGGATGTAGAACGCGACGGTCGCTCGCTAATCTACTCAGCCAATTTCCAATGCATTAACCATTTGCTTTCCTATCTGGTGGAAGATTGTTGTCAGGGCAAGTTCAAGTCATCGAGCTGTGAGAGTGCTGGCAAGCAACAGAATACATTCGAGAGGTAATATTAAATAAAACGCTTACATGTGCATGTGTCAGTTGATGACCTTGATCGAGGCATTAACTTCTATAACACTTTATTCAATCAAGACGCCGACGTGGTCAAGCACGACTATGCCAAATGGATGCTGGACGAGCCCGCCGTCAACTTCGCTATTTCCGAAAAATGCGGCAAGCTTGGCCTGAGCCACCTCGGCTTCCAGGTAGACGATGATGACGAACTGGAAGCAATAGAGAAGCGACTCAAACAGGCAGAGCTGAGTGGGTTAAAGGAAGAAAACCGCAACTGTTGTTACGCCAAATCCAATAAGTACTGGACGACGGATCCTGCAAATATTCCCTGGGAGAATTTTCACACATTGGAATCCATTGCAACGTTCGGTGATTCGAAAGAGATCGATATTCGTTAACTGGAAACTCGTCTTCCGCTAGTAAAAAAGCTGGGCACACAACGACCCGGCTTTTTATTAGTGCACACAGAATCCAGCTTCAGTTAAAACCTAGAACCTTAGTTATAGCCCGGCGTATATCTACCGCCGCCACCATAATTAACAACACCTAAGGCGTGGGAGTTGTCTTCAAGTGCGGTTGAAATTTGCAGTAGTGTGAGACAGTATCGTTTCTTGATAAATGAACCCGTTCTTACCTCATCGAAACAGTACACCATATCTGGTACTTCTACGGTTTCATTGTAAACCTGCAGTTCTATCTCCGACATGCGATGGTACGCCAGCTGATCGGTACCCGAGCACGAGGCCAGTATCAGACTGGCCATAGCGGCAATCA
This sequence comes from Gammaproteobacteria bacterium, assembly GCA_002726655.1. Lineage (GTDB taxonomy): Bacteria > Pseudomonadota > Gammaproteobacteria > Pseudomonadales > Azotimanducaceae. The sequence goes on along the minus strand of PBRP01000058.1, from coordinate 23,196 downwards.
TGATTCTATTCATTACTTGTGACCTTTTCATTTTCGACTTCTCCAGTTTATCAGACTACTAGAATGGACATAGCGAAACTTTGATCTATTCCTCAAGGCTGCCCTTTTGCTGCGACCGCTTATAGGCCGGTCTATCATTCAAATCTGCCAGATAACGCTCGCAATTAGGCTTATAACGGTCACTTAATCCGAGGCGTTCCCCCATCTGTAAGGCGTAGCCCACTGCGATGTCGGCGATAGTAAAACGATCACCGACGAGAAACATTTTCCCTTCTAACGCCACTTCCAGAGCTCTCAGCCTGGAGTGGAACCAGATTGCATAATCCTGGGCCACTTGTGGAACCCGCCGTTCAACGGGTTCGAGTTGGGTATACCGCAGCACGATAGCCTGGGGGAAAGTAAGCGTTGCGTCACTGCGGTGTAGCCAGTTCAGGTAATCGCCGTATTCCGGCTCTTCCGCCGTCATACCCAGCGATGTCGGACCGTATTGGTCTACCAGATACTGGCAGATGCCAGTGGACTCAGTCATAGTGAGATTACCGTCGATGAAAGTCGGGACTGTGCCCAAAGGATTGATCTCAAGGTACCCCGCTACTTCGGAGCGCGGAGGAAATGGCATGACCTGCAGCTCGTAAGCCAGGCCCAATTCTTCCAGAGCCCACAGAGGACGGACAGATCGGGCGTTCGGGCAATGATAGAGCTTCATCGAAGTACACTCGTCTAAGCCAGAAAATCTGCTGGCTCTTGCATAGATGGGGGCGGGCAGCAAAATCCCAAGTCGAGAGGTTATTTTGCCTGCAAATTCACTGACTTGAACCTGTTTTCTTTGTGCTAGATCGGTTTTTTTACAGTTATTCTGGCTTAGGATGCCTGTTCAATCGATGGCTGGTGGAAAGCGCTGCCGCTCATGCTCCTTGCCGACCAATGGCGGTTGCTTATTCCTCCGTAGCTGGGCTACGGTGATGTGGGGATTATACAGGTGATTCTCTCTCAAGGACTTTGCTGATCTTTAATCTAGAACTGCTGGAGAGTCGCCAAGGACCCTCAGAACAACTCGTCCGGTTTATACTTTAGCGTTACTCCGTTAAGATGCTCTCCTCAACTCAGGCCACGACTCCCAATATGACTCAGAACAACACCAGCGCTGTTAAGTTCGATGCTGATCTTTTGAAAAAGTACGACACGTTTGGACCTCGCTACACGTCCTATCCGACGGCAGTACAGTTCTCTTCCAAGTTTACTGAATACGATTACCGCAAAGAGCTCGAACAAAGCAATCGTGATGCCAGCCCACTCTCACTGTATTTCCACATTCCCTATTGCGAGTCGCTCTGTTTTTATTGCGCCTGTAACAAGATTATCACCCACACACACGATCGTACGATACCCTATCTAAAACGACTGCACAAAGAAATCGCCATGCAGGGTGAGCTGGTTGATGGCCTTCGCCAGGTAAATCAATTGCACTTCGGTGGAGGTACACCGACATTCTTGAGTGATGAACAACTCAAACAATTAATGCAGGTTACAGGGCAACACTTCGAACTGGCTCCCAGGCACGAAAGAGAATTTTCCATTGAGGTGGACCCCAGAGCAGTGAGAGAGAACACCATCGGCATTCTGCGAGAATTCGGCTTCAACCGCATCAGTCTCGGTGTTCAGGATTTCGATGAAAAAGTTCAGAAGGCGGTTAACCGGGAGCAATCCATCGAACAGACCCAGGCAGTTTTGGATGCAGCGCGCCATGCAAACTACGAGTCCGTCAGTATGGATCTAATCTATGGACTGCCTTTTCAGACAGTCGAGAGTTTTTCGACAACTCTGGACAAGGTCGTCGACATGCGGCCGGAAAGACTGGCGGTTTATAACTACGCTCACTTACCACATCGAGTGAAGGCGCAAAAGCTGATCAGGGAAGAGACTCTGCCGGACGCTATCACCAAACTCGGGCTTCTGGAGCTGACAATAAATCACCTGCAGCAGGCCGGTTATGTGTACATCGGTATGGACCATTTTGCCCTGCCGGACGATGAACTGGTGCTGGCGAAAGAGAACGGATCGCTGCAAAGAAATTTTCAGGGATACTCAACTCATGCCGATGCGGACATGATCGGATTGGGAGTGACATCGATCGGCAAGACGAGTAACGCCTATTGCCAGAACGAGCGCTTCGAGGGTGCCTATTTCGATGCGATCGATAACAATCATCTGGCCGTGTTTCAGGGCTATCAATTGAATGAAGACGACCAACTTAGACGTGCCGTAATTCAGGACCTCATGTGCCAGGGTATTTTGGATATAGCGTCGATCGAGAATCGCTTCAAGGTGGACTTTCAATCCTATTTCGCAGAAGAATTGGGGCGGATGGAGCTTTTGATGGCAGATGGATTGGTCAGCGTCGATGAGCGAACGATCGCCGTACAAGCGCTCGGCCGATTGCTGTTGCGCAACATCGCAATGGTATTCGATGTCTATTCGAGGCTGGCAGTTAAACAGCAGTTCTCTCGCGCTATCTAAGGAATCAAAAGGATTAGAGAGCTTGTCTATCTGCTTAGCGGATGGAGGTTCAACTCGTGCAGTTTTTGACTGGGCTGACAATACAAGTGGGAACGATCGGCTTTTTCTAATTCAACACTTCTGAGCCAAGACGGCTATTCCCAACTCGAGCCACCTGTAGTCAGCTGACCGGAGGAGGCCAACTGTGTCAGTGCATCCACCACATCGGGGTCATAAAGGGTGCCACTCTTGTTGGCGATTTCCCACACGGCATCCTTGAGGCTTGAGGCAGCGCGATAGGGGCGTTCGGTAGTTATAGCTTCGACTACATCGGCCACGAGCAGTATCCTGGCCTCGTCGAGTATCTCCCATTCTGTCAATCCGTTAGGATAACCGCTGCCGTCGAAATGCTCATGGTGCTGTAGCACAATTTCGGCGACCGGCCAGGGAAAATTGATATGCTGGAGCATATCAAACCCTGCCTGCGGATGTTGCCTGAGCAAACTGAACTCTTCTTCGGATAACTTATCCGGTTTATCGACCATGTCCTGCGGTATCATCACCATGCCGATGTCGTGCAACATGGCAGCCATCCTCAATCCTCTGAGAGTTTGTACATTGAGGCTGGGTTTTTCACCAAGGGCACAAACCAGGCTTGCCACACGTTCCTGATTGTTCAAATGGTGAGGATTACGCGGTTTCGCTTGATCGATTAGAGCATCGATGTCTCTTCTTAGCCCGACTTCCACTCTTTTTTGTTCTGTCATTCTTTCAACTCCGAGTCATCACTTCAGGCAGCCATCAGATATCAAAACGAAACCGATACTAGGGACCCTCTAAACAGGTATATGGCCACTCCGCGGGCTTTCTACAATATTCCAATAGATTGGATTCAAACACATAGTACGGAAAAGTAGAATCTATTGAACACATTTTTGGGTAGTTGATCGATTTTAGCCAACTCTCCAACTCAGTTAAACAGTTTCCCCAATGAATTTTGAGAGGGTTCAGACGTAGTTTGAAACCATTGGAATTAGTTTCTGAGCTTAATGAAACCGGCTTGCCACGAATTGAATTTTTTAGACTAATTGTATCCAGGCATGAATTTGATCGAAGTACACAAAATCTACGCTCACCGATTCTACGTTTCTGACATCTCCATTCTGCGGCATATCGTATTCTTCTAATCCCTCCAGTGCCAATACGTTTTGCATTGCGGGCTTTGGATTTCGATCCGTGGTGAGTTGATCGAGGTGCAGTTCTTCGGCGGACCAAACCATACCATCGCGTTCTACGGGTGAAGCGCCATCGTAATCAGCAGATAGAAACACGGCAGAGGTGCCGGCCATTTTCTTGTAACTCGGGGCGAGCATTATTGTAAACCTCCTGGGATATCTTGGCGCGCCAGACTATAGCGCGGCCAGCAAAGAGACATGTTGCTTTGCATCAAGCTGCATGGGGTTCAAGAGCTGATTTAACGACAGGCGAGTCTTAGAGGTGTGCCGTTGGTAGCAACGCTCGGAAGAGTGGGACGAGCGACAGCTTAGCTTAGTCCGAACCAGGGTCTGATGCGGGTACCGAGAGTGCTGCCGGCGAAGGCTGCGGCGAACCATAGCCATCCGTGCAGACTGGTTGAACCAATGCCGCTAAAGTATGCACCGATATTGCAGCCAAAGGCGATTCTGGCTCCGTAGCCAAGCAGCAGACCACCCAGCACGGATGCTAGAATTGCGCCCATGGGTAGCTTGAACTTTGGTGAGAACTTGTAAGCGAGACCGGCTGCCATCAGTGCGCCCAACATGATGCCAATATTCATCACCGAGGTAATGTCATTAAAAACACTCTCATTCAGCGCACTCAATGAACCAGGGCGTTGCCAGTATGCCCAAGTGGTCACGTCGAGGCCCACTACACCGGCGAGTTTCGCTCCCCACAACGCAAAGGCAGCTGTCACGCCCCAGGGCCGACCCGCCAATAGCAAGGTGGACAGCTGCACGAGCACCAGGGCCAGCGCTCCGGCTATCAGTGGCCAGGGGCCGTGTAGCCAGGAATATTGCGTATCACTATCTGGCTCGTTTACTACATCTCCGTGCTGGCGCCGTTCCCACATTACCGTAGCAGTGTAAACCGCAGCGAACAGGGCCAGACTAATCAGAATTCCGCCAATCACACCGAAGTTCTGGGCCAGCGATACTGGTGCGAATCCCGGTACGCCCTGCCACATTGGCCACTGCCAGGTACCGATCAATGAACCGAGGATAAAGCCCGCCAGAGTGATCAGCATACGTAGATTACCGCCACCGGCGGTGAACAGCGTCCCTGATGCACAACCTCCACCGAGTTGCATGCCCAGACCGAACATGAACGCACCACAGATCACTGCGACATTCAGGGGAGCTACGCTACCCCGCAGATTCGTGCCGAAAACTTCACCCCATGCAATTAGTGGAGTAAAAGCCAGGACTGTCACAGCCAGCATAACCATCTGAGCGCGTAGGCCGGCACCGCGCCCGGTGTTGACGACTTCGCGCCAGGCAGAAGTAAATCCAAACGCCGCATGATAGAGAATCACTCCCGCCGCCAGGCCGACAACAAACAGTGCCCCTTGGCGCCAACCATACGTACTGAATAAATACAGATACATCAGCGCACTCAGGATGGCTGCCACGCCGATGGTACGGCGATTACGCGTCAGAAGAGACAAGTCTGTAGGAGATGGGGTCAAGGTTGAATCAGAATTCATCGCGATACTCTTATTTTTGTTTTTCGCCAGTATAAGGCTTTGCTAACGCAGTAACAGTAATTTCAGACTTAGCTTCCTGGTTTCGGCTCCTGGCTCCTGGCACCCGATTGTAGCTACTGCACACTGGCTAATTGGCTGGGGTGGGCACATGCGGCCTATTTGCGATACACTCAATACCCCTGATAAAGAGAATCTGTCGGTCACCAGGCGGTGATTACGCCAGGAGAATAATAATGCGCTTCATCACTCCTCTCAGCAGGTCCGTTTACCTTTCTTGTGCTCTCGGATTAACCTTCTTCGTGCCCTTTGCCTCGGCGCAGATTACCCCAGAAGAAATCTCCCAAGAGACCATGCCAGAACCCGGCACAAACTGGTTTATCGCCAAGACGGGCAACGGGGGCTATATCTTCGATGCCACCAATGGCGAGATGCAGGGGCTATTGTCCCTGTCCGGCAATACTCCAGCGGTGACCAGTTATGCCCCGCGACGTGAGTTCTACGCAGCAGAATCCTATGTGTCACGGGGTGTCCATGGTGATCGAACTGACATCGTCGCCGTCTATGATTACCAAAACCTGAGCCCGATTGCAGAAATTCTAATTCCCAATCATATGGCACGGCTGTCTTTACGTGCGCACATGGGACTGTTGAATAATGGACGTCACCTGGCGGTATTGAACATGAATCCTGGACATTCGGTATCCGTCGTGGACGTGCAGGATCGGGTTTTTGTTTATGAGGCCTCAACGCCGGGCTGTGCAGTTCTCATGCCGGTAGCAAGCAACGATTTTCTACAGGTCTGTGGCGATGGCACACTGCAACTGATTCAGCTCGATCTCAGTGGCTTTGAGGAGAACCGAGCACGTAGCGACGTGTTCTTTAACGTCCTCGATGATCCAATATTCGATCGGGTAACCCGTAGTGCCGATGGCTGGTACATGATTTCTCATGCCGGCAATATTTTCGAAGTAAGCACCGATGACGATGAAATCAACATCAGCGATGGTTGGAGTGTGTTGCCGGATGATGAGGAAGGCTGGCGCCCCGGTGGTCGCAACGAAATCATCACGGCGCATCAGGGTCTGGGATTGATCTATGTGCTGATGCACGAAGGCGGTGTCGATACGCATCACGAGAATGGTACAGAGATCTGGGTACTGGATGCCAATACGCGGCGTCGAATTCATCGTCTGGAATTGGACACTCCGGCAGGTAGCCTGACGGTTACTCAGGAAGACGAGCCGAAGCTGATTGTTTCCGCAGGTGGAACTCACATATACAACGCCCTGACTCTTGTCCATGAGCGATCCATACAGCTACCTGGCGCCTCCCACTACGAGGATTTCTAATCCATGCTCGATCCGGCTATCAGCCTTATAATCAAGCTTGGCTTTACGCTTCTTTTAGTTGGGGCTGGCGGTCACAAGCTGACAAATCGAATTCAGTTTCGTGCGATCCTGCAGGCCTACCAGATTTTACCTGTGGCACTGGTGCCCCTTGCGGGATTGATGCTGGGCATGTTTGAACTGGTCCTGGGATTTGTCTGGGCTGCTGGTTGGCAGGCTACACCAGCGGCATGGGCAACTGCACTTCTTCTCGCTGCTTATGCTCTGGCAATATCCATAAACTTGATGCGCGGCCGCAGCTATATCGATTGTGGCTGTGGTTTTGCGTCGGCCATTGGTAGAGAGAGTGAACGGGAGGGCATTCAGCAATTGTCAATTTCATTGGTGCTGCGCAACGCCGTTCTGATTGCAGGCGCTCTGGTTGTAACGCTGCCAAGCACGGATCGCTTGTTAGGAATTATGGACTATCTCTTTGCAGTGCTCGCTTGTTTAGTTCTAATTTTGTTCTACGGCGCATTCAATCAGCTATTGATAAATGACAATGCCATTCGATCCTGGAGACGGGCAGATGGTTGAAGCACTGGTTATTTCTAATATCGTGCTATGGATACTGGTTGTTGTATTGGCGCTATTGGTTTTTGCACTGACTCGCCAAGTCGGTATTCTGCACGAACGAGTCGCACCAGCGGGTGCCCTGCAACCGACATCGGGTCCGAAAGTGGGAGAATTAACCGAAGCCATTGAGCTTACCGATTTGGTCGGGTCGAAGTTATCCATAGGCGGCGCAGACTCCGATGGCCTTGCTTCGTTCGTATTATTCATCTCTCCTAGCTGTCCGGTTTGCAAATCACTGGTGCCAACTGCCAAAGCGCTGGTCAACTCAGAGAAGTCGCGAATACGACTGATCTTCGCCAGCGATGGGGCGGAGAGTGAGAAAGAGTTGGACAGACACCGAGCCTATGTAAAAGACTTAAGAATTGACGATTATCCTTACGTGCTTTCCGAGCTACTCGGCATGACTTACCACGTAAGCAAGTTACCCTTTGCACTGTTGATTGGCCGTGACGGGTCGCTGCATAATAAAGGGCTCGTTAACACACGCGAACATATGGAAAGTCTGATCGAGTCGATGGACAGTGGTATTGCCACAGTACAGGAATACGTGGGCGCACAGAGTCAATCCGAAAAACCAGAATACAAAACTTCGGCGATGGAACAGTCATCATGAATATTGAGAGGATAGTAGATCGCACTTACTACTGGATAGACGAAAATGCCCGACGCACGAGCCTGGCACTGGCGCGCCGGTTATCGAGGCGGAGTTTCCTGTCGCGCCTCGGCATGATGATCGCCGGAGCCGCGGCTTTTCCTTTATTACCCGTAGCCCGCTCCTTCGCCCAGAATTCGATCGAGGAAATAGGCGATCCACAGAGCTGTGACTATTGGCGCTACTGCGCCATGAGTGGCACTCTGTGCTCCTGCTGTGGCGGGACCTACACTTCCTGTCCCCCCGGCGCCGAACCTTCACCAATAACCTGGGTCGGAACCTGCCGCAACCCGGTAGATGGTCGGAATTACCTGATGTCTTATAACGACTGTTGCGGCAAGACGTATTGTGCTCGTTGTAGCTGTCACAACACCGAGGGCGATCGGCCGGTATATTTCAATAGCAACAGCTCTACCGTGCTGTGGTGCTTCGGCACTGAAAACACCAGCTATCACTGCACGGTTTCACTGGTTCTGGGCAGCACCGACGAATAATGATATACAGAACAGGCTTTACATTGTTCATATTGTTGCTGCTGACCAGCAACACAGTATTCGCGGCGAGTCCGCGCATCGACTATCTACTCTACTGTAGTGGCTGCCACCGCCCTACCGGGGAAGGCTATCCACCAAATGTGCCCACCCTACATGACGAGTTAGGAAAGATGCTGAGTGTACAGCAGATGCGTTCTTATCTGGTGCGGGTGCCAGGCTCAAACAATGCACCCATCGACGATGAAGCACTGGCAGGAGTGCTTAACTGGATCCTGCAAGAGTTTAACGCCGACACACTACCGGACGGATTTCAGAAACTCAGCACTGAGGAGGTTGGTGCCGCTCGGCCTAACTTGCTGGCTGATCCAAACAAATACAGAGAAACTTACTGGAAAGCGTACGACTTCTAGTGATGCATACATAGCGAGAAAAGATCTACGAGGATAACAAGATGGAAGATGAAAAAATTGATCGACGCACGGCGATTAGGAAAACAATGAATGCAGGGCTGGCCGCGGGAGCGGTTGCCAGTATGCCGCAGTGGGTAATACCAGCTCTGGCGCAGGGAGAAACGCTGGTGCCTTTCAGCGACATGCCGGAAGACTTCAGCCGGGGACCGGCGCTACCGGGTGGCACCCATTTCCTGGACACACGTCAGATCTCTGATTTTTACACCGACAACAGGGACTTTTACGTGGTGCAGCACTACGGCCAGCCGGAGGTCGATGTCGATAACTATCGGCTCAAGGTGACGGGGTTGGTAGATAATGAGCGTGAGTTCTCACTGGCAGAACTGCGCAACATGAGCCAGTTTGATATTGATGTAGGTTTCGAGTGTGGTGGAAACCGGTCTTCGCTCTACGACGGCCTGATTGGTAATGCGAATTGGCGCGGTGTCAGACTACGGGACATTCTCAATGCCGTGGGTGTCAAGCCGGAAGGCGAGGAAGTGGTGTTCTTCGGCGCCGATATTGGCTCAGAAGAGATCCGGGATACCGAAGTGGAACAGTCCTTCGCACGTAGCCTACCGGTGGCTGATGCAATACGCGACGTCAACCTGGTAGCCCTTGAAATGAATGGCGAGGGCCTGCCTCTGTTTCACGGACGACCAGTGCGCCTGGTAGTTCCCGGCTACTATGGGGTGGCCAATGTGAAATGGTTAACCCAGATCCACGTACAGGATCGTCGCTACATGGGACGCTTCATGGGTCGCGACTATGTGACACTAAAACGCGAGATGATTGGTGATGAAGAACGTTGGGTTGAGAACTCGGTAACCAAGATTCAACTGAAGTCTTCTATCGTACGCGTTACGAGAATGGGAAATCAGCACAAGATCACTGGCTTCGTCCTGAATGATGGTACGCCGCTACGTAGCGTTGAAATCAAGATCGACAACGGTCCCTGGCAGGAAGCAGACCTGGATTCACGCGCCACCCAGTACTCCTGGAAATTGTTCACCATGGACTGGAATGCCTCTTCTGGCGAGCACACTCTCGTCTCGAGGGTCACCGATGCCGACGGCAATGTGCAGCTAACTGAAGACCAGATGCCGGAGAAGGTGAGCCGCTGGGAGAACTACGCACAATTTCCGCGCACTATCACCATCTGACACTCAAGCCCTAGTTCAAACAGAAAAGGCGCTGGCTGCATTCGTTGAATGCGGTCAGGTTGCTACTTTACACATCGAGCAGACAAGGGATCAACGGAGATAGCAATGACTGACGTAATCGGCTCAGATAATACCCATTTCGATTTCAAGGACCTGGTTGATGGACTGAATCGTCTGCTGCGACTTCGAACCACCCCGATTGGTATGAAATTGTTTGAATCCCTGGAGGATATGGAAGCAATTCCTCGCATCCGTAGATCCAATGCCATTCACACTACGGATCAGATCGTTGGCATGGCTGCACGCAATGGGTGGACTGTCGGGATCACCGAGGCAGACCTGGTAGGTGATCAGTGCAAGACGGTTATTGGCTTGCATCCCAGAAATAATGAATGGTTATCTGGGGAGCGCTACAAGGGAGTCTGGTATGCCGGCCCGGAAGACGCAAGCGCCCATCAACAGGCCATGGATGTGGTTCCGTTTGGTCAATACCAGGCGATGGCGGTTAGCCCTCTGGCTAGCGGTAGACTCAATCCACCAGATATTTGTTTGATCTACGCAACTCCCGCCCAGATGATCCTATTTATCAATGGCCTGCAATGGACGGGCTATAAAAAACTCGAATGGGGCTGCGTCGGTGAATCATCCTGTGCCGATTCCTGGGGTCGTGCACTAAAAACTGGTGAGCCCAGCCTTTCAATTCCCTGTTTCGCGGAACGTCGTTACGGTGGGGTGATGGAAGATGAATTGTTGATGGCGATACCACCTGGTTTCCTTCCCAAAGTAATTGCCGGCCTGGAACAACTTTCGCGTAACGGGCTGCGTTACCCTATTCCTTCCTATGGAATTAGTAATGACGCTCGCGCCGGACTGGGTGTCAGCTATGACAAAGGCAGTGCCGCACCCTCTTGATGAAACTGATTCATCGCTGTGGGTGCATTCAAAGCGAATAGTGAAATTAGGAACCTGCTTCAGCCCACAGATGCAAAGTGATTTGCATAAAAAAAGGCAGGCCAATCGTGGCCTGCCTTTTTTTATGCTTCTAATCGCCGTTGGTATTAAACAGCAATAATGTTTTCAGCCTGAGGACCCTTCTGCCCATCGGTAACTACGAATTCTACACGTTGACCTTCGGCTAGAGTCTTGTAACCAGAGCTTTCGATAGCGCTGAAGTGTGCAAATACATCAGGTCCGTTCTCACGTTCAATGAATCCGAAGCCTTTGTTTTCGTTAAACCACTTAACTGTTCCTGCAATTCTGTTAGACATTTTCTGTATCCTATAATAAAAGTGATGCCTGCAAGCCGACGTTGGCTTGCAGGATTTACGTGCGAGAAATTGGGCTGGTACTTATAAACTACAGGACGAGGTATTACTGAGTAGACTTCGAAATGGGGAGAATAAATAATGTGCTTAGTTTCAAGCTGGGCGCACGATACAGGCCCCCGGCGCTTGGGTCAACAACTATTTTCGGCACAGACAGGCTGCCGCACATGCTGCATTAATGTTTAGCCATAAAAAAGCCTTACTGTATTGGCAACGGCCGGTGAGTAATTATTCATATCGTACTGTTGGTTAATGGTTTCGACTTATTGTATGTCTGGATTACCTTGGATAACCATGAACCCAGTATATACTAAAAAGCCCTGTAATAACAGTGCCTTAAAGACAATAATGGATGGTTCTGGATAGGGATTTGGTCGGGAGGAGATGATTAGAACCTACGACAAAAGCAGCGATTTATATAAGGGACTCGAACGCGCCTATTGGCTGGTTAAAGAAGAAAAGGTCGAGGAAGCCGAGGCGCTGATTAAGCCTGTGGCAGAGTTTGATTCATGGGCGCGATTTGACCAGGTATTTGAAATTATCTCCGACTGGCCGGAAAAGCAGATTGCATTAAATGTCTGCAGTCGCTACCTGCCGCTGTTATTCACCCGGCAAGATTATATGACAGCACTGAAACTCTGCCGCTGGTGTTTAAAGCACGACTGGCATTTCCTGGCAAACGACGGGAAACAGCTAATCCAGCTGGCTTCTGAGGCTGGCTCGCCGGACCAGCACAAGATTGTGGCGCTGTTGATCGAAAATTACGCAAAGGAAAATCCAGGCATGGCGCAAGCACGGCAACTGCTAATGCTGGCCGCAGATATATGCCAGAGTAAGCTGAACAGCCAGGTCCGGTACGCTGAGATAATGGGCAAAATTAACTGACGTAACAAGATACTGGGGTGGGTGATAGACTTCATCAGCAATTGATTTTATTCTTACCCTATCCTTGGCTGGCTGCCAATTACTAAGTGCTAGTCACTGCCACAAAGTCCGGACAGGGAATTTAAATAAACAACAAACTAGTTAGCATCTTGTGATCGAACTTCTTTCATCACCGTTTCCTCTGCGGAGAAATCGAGCTCTGGATTTCCTGAGCATCCTCTTGATTGGTGTGTTTGTAGTGCTTTTCCTGCTCATCTTTCAGCCGTTCGATACTAATGAAATCGAGAGCCCCTACCGGGAGCTGTTTCTTTCAGGTTATAGCGTGATTATTGTGCTGATTTTTTTATTCTTCCGATTCGTGACTCCTCGGTTTTTTGTCAGCCCTTCTGTGGAAAAATCATGGACTCTTGGCAAGCAGTTGGTCTGGATTGTCGGTCAGTTTTTTGCCACTTCCATTGCCTGGTATTTATACTGGGCCTGGTTTTTCGATGTCGAGCTGACATTTAGCGGTTGGGGAAGATTTATACTGGTATCGTTTTCGGTACTAGTATTTCCCCTGGCAGCACTCATAGTCAGTGGCTATATTTTTCAGTTACAAAAAAATAAGCAACCGATCCCCAGTACTAACCGGTCAATATCCAGGGGAAACCCTGACGGTGCTTTAGTCCAGCAATTATTTCTCTCTGAAGACAGTAGCATCGGAGGATTTTACGTACCAACTGATCAGTTCCTGTTTGTGCGCGCGGCCAGAAATTATATGGATGTATACTACAAAAAGCACGGTAAAATTGAACAGTCTCTGTTGCGTAGATCACTCAAAACAATAGAGAATCAATTGCGCTTACCCTCTATGGTGCATTGCCACCGCTCGTACATCGTCAATCTGGATCAGGTTGCTCACGTTAGTGGTAAATCACAGAGTTATCGGCTCCATATCAAAAACTCAGATTACCTTATCCCTGTTTCGCGCTCTCAGGAAAAATCCGTGCTCGCTCAAATCGCAAGCAGAGCCTGAGTTTTTCATGCCATTGAAGTCCTGATGGGCGTCATCGTTTTTGGTACCGAGCCCAAAGTGGGCCATGTTTTTCACTCCATTAACTACTGAACTGGTAAACCGGTTACGGGATTGTTGACATTGTTGCGGCGCAATCCACTCGGTCGGTAACACTTCGTCTGTAACACCTAGTTTGTAACAACTGAAAGGCCCTAACCGGCATCCATGCCTCGGCCTCGATTTAACAGAAACAAAAAAAAGCCGTCAGCTAGCGCTGGCGGCTTTTCGAGACAAGTTCCAGCTGGATCAGCTTAGAAATCGTAGTTCACTCGTACATAAATTACCCGACCAAGTACACTCTGTAACTGCGTGATCGCACCGGCGATCATGCCAGTTTTCTGTGCCTCGCGGTCGAATATATTGCGGGCACCAAGGCTTAACGTTGCACTACCAGGCAAATAAGGCAGATCCAGATCCCGGTAGGTGTAGTACATAGCCATCTCTGTCCAGGCATCTATCTCGGTATTGGATCTGTAATTGTGTTCAGCTCGAAGGTATTGCTGAAAGCTGAACTGGTTAGCATCAAAAACCATCGTATCTATGTAGCGCACTGTGGCGCTTACACTGTGATTGCCACGGGACCAGCCCAATTTCAAATTGGCTCGCCACTCGGGAATGTTTGGCACAGCGCCGAAGGAGTTGTTTTGATTGCCCTTTGCTTCACGCACCGGCGTAAGTATGGACTCCTGCCACTCATAGCTATCAAAATAGGTGGCTTCAAGACCCACGCGAAACTCACCCCAATTACCCGCGTCGCCTAAACCCAGCCAGTTCCCCACGTCGTTTAAACCTATGTCATCTAAGGTAAAGCGATAATTTATCGATAGATCCGCGGCCCTTATATCCATAGTCGATGCATTTGTATTGCTGCGGTTGATTCGCGTAGTGGTTTGAATATCCTGGGGATCACGTTCAATACGCGGGTCAGATAGGGGATTATTAATCCAATCTTGTAGCTGCTGCAGCGATGGCAATGGTTGTGCGTCGGTGGCTGCAAAACCAGTGTGTAGCTGAAATTTCGCAAAATCCGCTCTGAGGATATCTTGCGTCGTGGTATTGACAATCCGGTCTTCGAAGTCGGTTTCACTCCAGGAAAAATGGATATCCAATCCGTCTATCGGCGTCAAATCAAAACCCAGTGACCAGGAATCCGCAGTCTCCACTTGCAAATTCGGGTTACCCGTCGAACAGGAGGTGATAAAGCCCGAGAACGTCGTAAACAAATCATCCACGTTGCTCAGTCCACAGCTATCCAACGCGTTGAGTTGGTTCAGGGTTGGCACAATGAAGGCCTCTCCCCAGGTACCACGCAGGGAAAGCCAGTCTAAGGGCTGGTAGGTAAAGCCGAATTTTGAGACAACATCATCTTGACCTGTGCTGAAGTCTTCATCACGAACGGAGGCGTTAATTTCAAAATTGGAAAGTACCGGAAACGCAAATTCTGCAAAAAATGAGTCACTATCTCGACTATGCTTTGCTTGAAACATCTGAGTGCTGTTCAGGCGATCGTTCGCCTGCTCGTTCTGTGGTGGCACGTTCTCATCTTCTTCATCACGACGTTGATAGCCGAAAGCTGCACCGATTGGGCCTCCGGGTAACTCAAAACCACCCGGGCTAATTGTGCCGTTGAGGATCAGATCAAAGGTCCACAGTCTGTCCACGTCGTCCTGACGATCCCGATTATAAACTGCATCTGCAATTGCCTGTGAATTGCGGTAAGGGGAATCTTCTTCAGTACCGAACGGGTTCCAACAGGATATTGCATCAGTGATTGGGTCACAATTTAGGCCCTGCTCAACCGCGCTGAAACTAAAGGACTGATGATACGCGTTGACGCGGTTAGTCCATGCATAATTATAACTTGAAGATCCCTCCCAGCCGTCGAGATAAGGCACGGTAAAATCGGCCGTAAATGCAAGGCGTGCGGAACGTGAGTCGTAATCGGACCAGTTGAGGTTATCACTTCGAAATGCCGCCGGAAACGTGTTGGACTTTCCGAACGGTAGCCAGTTACTGGCAAAAGCCATGTCTTCGTTAAAAGGCACGCCTCCGTTGGGATCGGTACCTAAATCAGCAAACTGATTCGTAGCCAGCACTACCACGCCGTCAGCATCACGTAGAGGCTGAGCCGCGCCATGCTGATCGGTGATAATATCGCCATTTGCGTAGCGTCGCGGCACAGCAAACAAATCTCGGCCGTCTCCGCTTTGGGCTCGATAGGGATTACCTGGCAGTTCACCGCGAATATCTGATAAGTCTTCATTACGTGTGCCGGGATTTCCTTGATTATTGCGCGCGTGAATCATCGCGCGACTCCAAAGCAGCTGTGCCCCCAAAGTCAGATCATCATTCACGTCCCAGTTGAGATTGGAGTAGAGGTTGGCCTGGGTCTTTTGGTTTAAGTAATCCCGGGTGTCAGCGAAGGGCATCCAGCAACGTCCCAGGGCAAGGGTGCCATATTTATTGTTACCCTGCACCATAGGATCCGTAACCGGATCCGTACCACAGATTGGCTCTGGAGTTCTTGTGGTAGTGCCGAGCAATGCACCGTCATCGTCCCGATCCGGTACATTCCAACTGGTTGGATTGCTGCCAGAATTATCGGTCAAACCGGCCAAGGCCAACTTGGGGCGATCAGTCCACTTCAGCGTACCGTTATGCCTGTAAGCTCCTGCAATAACGAAGTCGACATCGTCACCCAATTGAGTACCCCAGAGAAAGGAAGTGGTTTGATCTCGAAAATCCCCTTCGGAGTCTTCTTCGTTGAAATGTTCTAATTTTAGGCCGTCATAGGACTTGTAGGGCAGAAAATTGATAACCCCGGCCACGGCATCGGTGCCGTACAGTGCGGCAGCACCATCAGTCACGATGTCCATTCGCTGAATGGCAATATTCGGCATCAGGGTTTGAATATTGGTGTTAGTGATGCGCAAGCCGTCAACCAATTGCAACGTTGCCCGTCTACCGAGCCCGCGAAGATTAAAGCCACCAGAATTAGCACTGCCGCCACTGGCTTGAATTCCGGTGGTAACACCGGTGCCGGCGTTAAACGTCATATTCTGTACGATCTGGCTCATATTCAGCGTACCCTGATCGGTTATATCCTCAGCGCTGAGCTGCAATATGGGCGAGGCGGCGATAAAGCCTTCGCTGCGCCGAATGAAGGAGCCAGTAACAATAACTTCTTCTATTGCCGGGCCGTCTTGCTGTGCCACTGCAACTCCACCGGTGGAGGAGAGTAGAGCGAAAGAAATGGCGGTGCATAGGGGTTTGAATTTGAACAGGTGTTGCTTGCTTGATAGTATGTCGGACATATGGTTGCGCCTGTGTGGTAGTTATCTTGGATACCAATATTAGAGAACCCACGTAATCGAATTGTCTCTTTTCCGACTTAATTCGAGAACGCCAATTCACATTTCCAGCCGACATCAGCCCAAAGCATGGGGCAATCGTCGACCATAGCGTAAGAGTAAAACCTATTTTCCACAAAGTCTATCCTAATATGCTCTTTTTCAAAGGTATTTTAATCTTTATAGATCCAACGATTCATAGCTCTTGGCAACACAAAATGCCTGGTAGAGGTGAGTGACAGACGTATTTCTGAGCGGATGGGATTGGCATGTCTGTCCCGGTAGCTCCTGGCGCTGTATGTTGAAAACGGAGGCGGCAAACTACGTTTTTCCTGTATTTTTAATCCCTGACAGAATCTGAAAAACAGGGCTGTCTCAGATTCCGTCAGAACCCCCCTTTTTCTCCTCGATTCAAGGAGTTACAGTAAGTAACAAATAGCGATTTTCAGCCGCTGGATTAATATGTGGTATTGCAGAAAATGCATGCCTGATGTAGGGTTCCCCAGATAGGTAAATGGTGCAACCAGCGGATCGGAGTAATGTTCTCTGAGGCCTGATGCCAGTGGTCATACCGTGCTGCACGCGGCCGTTTTACGCGGCAACATTGATGCGGTAAGAGTTCTCCTTGACCATGGTGTGAACGTGGACGCTGTTCTTCAAAGCACTACACCTGTTCGTCGTCAGTCAACAGACTACCATTTCCATGTTGCACTGGTGGGTGCGACGCCGTTGAGGCTTGCCGCCCGATTTGCTGAACCGGAAATGATGGAGCTATTACTGGAACATGGTGCCGATGCGCAGATCGTCAACAACGTCAGTTATCCTTTCCAGCGTCTTGGAGAAGCCTACATCACCGAAGAAGGTGATGTTTCTCTGTTAATGGCTGCCCTGGGCATGGGCCACAGAAGACTACGGGTAAGCTGGCACAATGCCGATCGTCGCGCCGGTCGAATTGAGCAGGATCGCGAATCATTACTGCTCGACGCCAGCCGGATTGCAGTGCAGGCCGGGGCTGACATTAACATGAAGAATGCAGCGGACGAGTCAGCCCTCGATTTTGCCAAAAACCACGGCTATGATTCAGTCGTAACTTTTCTGCTGGCTGCCGGTGCCAGGGAAAATTAGAGGAGTCAGGTTTTCTACTAATTCCGCAGCAAATCAAAAAGGGAACCTGGGGTTCCCTTTTTGATTTGCTGCGTTTAGATACCCTGGTTTGAACTCCAACCCTTTGATCGCACACTATCGACCAACAAATGGAGTTCTGGCCCAGTGACTTCCAGCTACTTGTGCAATAAATTATCCTCTTTTTTGTTAGGGTTAATGGAGGACGAAATGAAGGATTCGGATTTCCGTTCATTCATTAAAAACGAGCGTCAGAAATTTGTCTATTATGTCCGTTCCTTGTTGTAGGATACGGCAGAAATGGATGCCGAGGATGTGATCCATGACGTGCTGCTTAAAATCCTTGAAAAAACGGATTTAAACGCACTTTTGGAATATATGGCCGCCTATATTTATCGTTCGCTTAAAAACCGCGTAATTGATTACATCAGGACCAGGAAATCAACGTTATCTCTCGATGGTGGTCAGGATAATGAAAGTGGCAGGCTCATTGATTTACTGCATGATCTCAGGCCCAACGCCCTGGCGCTTTTGCAATCCCGGGAAGGGAAAGAGGAATTATTTGCAGCATTGGAGGGATTAAGTGAAATGGAGGAAGAAGTCATCATTGCACATAAACTTGAAGGTGTTCCTTTCAAAGAGCTTTCGCAAATTTGGGAAATCCCGCAAAACACACTGCTTTCCCATAAGGCACGCGCTATGAACAAACTCCGTAAACATTTTCTAGATTCTTAAGGAGGCGACATGCATTCAAATCGATTTTCAGGAATTCCCCGTCCAGCTAGAATTTTCCTGGCTGTAGCGGGTGGTTTATCACTTGCCGTGGTTATTGGTCTGGTGCTTGCGTTTCTGGTTCAGTTCTTATGGAACCAAACAATCGCCGCCATGTTTGATTTGCCCTCCATATCCTACTGGCAGGCCTTTGGTTTGTTTTTGCTGGCCAAGCTTTTCTTCGGTATGGGTGCTAGTCGCCATCGTGTCGGTGGTAAATACAGAAAACATCACCATCGAAAGCATCGACGTACGGGCGTTGAATCCGAAGATGGATCAGACNTGGCTGACGGAGAAAACTTTAAGCAATACTGGCGGGAAGAGGGCAAGGAGGCCTATGCAGCCTTTCTCGCCAGCCGGGATGAGGGCTCTAAAGACGCATCGGAAGAATAATTTCCGGATCGAAGGGATCAGCCCCCTTTGATCCTATTAGCGAAGAGTGTCCCCTATCGCTTCGAATAAACCATTTCGATGTGCACTGTACTCGGATCCAGTAGCCGTAGTCCACGCGCTTAGCACGGCGATGACCAGATTCTCTTCCGGGCTGATATAGATGCCCTGACCATAAATACCGGATGCACGGTATGTGCCATCTCCCTGCAACCACCAGAGAAAACCATAACCCGCAGATCCCTGCGAAGGTGTAGTGGAATCCGCCATCCAACTCTCTGGCAGGACACGCGTGCCGTCGGGTAGCACGCCATCATTCATCGCAAATAGCCCGAGCCGGGCATAATCACGCAGATTGGCATTGATGCAACAACCACCCCGCTCGCCACCGCCCGTGCCGTGGATCGCCCAGTTGGCATCGGCCTCCATGCCAAATGGAATCCATATCTTGTTTTCCAGATAGGTTGCCAGGTTATTGCCAATCGCAGCCCTGACGATCGCGCCCACCAGATCGGTTTCGCCGGTGTTGTAGTTAAATACTTCCCCCGGTTCTGCTACCTGAGGTTTGTTACCAAGAAAGCGAAACAACTCCATTACATTCCTGCTTGGGTAAGTAGCTACATCGGAGTTTGGATCAACATAGTCTTCGTTCCATTGCACGCCGGAGGCCATTTGTAGGACATTGCGCAGGCTGGCCTGGCCGTAGGAAGATCCCTTGAGTTGGGGTAGATAGTCGGTGACCTTGTCATCCACGCTATTGATATAGCCATCTTGTATAGCCGCACCCATTAACATCGAGGTGGCAGACTTGGCCATTGAATAGGATACCCACAGGCTGTCCTCGTTATTACCCAGCCCATAACGCTCCAGTTTAATTTCACCGTCTTTGACTATGACCAATCCAGCAACATGATTCCTCACCATGAACTCATCGAGAGAGAAACGCTCGTCATTCACTGTATAGCGAAAATCGGAAAAATCCTGTTCATTGCGAGGCAGTGCCAGAGTGTAATTACCCGCTCTTATCTCCCTAGTAGGATACAGACTCGACCAGTTGCGAAAGCGAATAATTTGCCCATCGCTGCCACCGGCTCCCAGGCCACCCCCGCTGGTGGGGAGATTTTGCGCATCCAGTGCCGGATCGACATAGCGAGGGTTTTGGGCGCTCAGAGCAGTACATAACAACAAGCCTAAACATAAGGGAAATAATTGCCCGCCTGGAATTTTGCTGTGATTTTTTTTCATCATTGGTTTCTCTTTATTCGGGATAGCGGAATGACAGTAGCCTAGCACCCTCGCCTTTAGGAATCACTTCTATTTCAGGTCCCAAGNTTTAAACTTCAGTGGAATCCGGAAAATTGTTGCTGGAAATATTGGTTCGCTATGTAAATTTGGTAGTGCTACTGTTTAGATTAATATACTCGTGGATGTCTATTTTGTCCTATTGGCTGAATAATCCCCATCATACGCAAATCAATAAAGGGGAATAGAGTTTTATGCCAACTCGACGAAATTTACTGCAAGGCTTGAGCTTGCTCCCGCTAATGGCCGCGTGCAGCGCCAATCTCCCGGTTGCCGACCCACGCTATTTAACTCCGTCAGGCTCATCCCTGCACCGGGTAAACGTATCCAGAGATCGCATTATTCGCACAGTCGTCGGCCATCGGCCGTTCAGGCGCCAGGGTTTCAATGTGAGTGCAGAAAGACAGGGGAATAAGACTCTCATTCATAACTACGGTCACGGCGGAGGCGGTATTACTCTCTGCTGGGGGACCTCCCATCTGGCAATGGAGCTGGCAATCCAGACTAATGAAAAGCGATGTGCGGTTCTCGGCAGTGGCACCGCTGGCTTGACCAGTGCCGGCTGATGCAGAACCAGGGCTGGAATGTGACTATCTACGCTCGGGATTTGCCCCCGGACACCACATCTAATATCGCCGGCGGTCAGTGATCTCTTACTTCGGCCTACGCTGAAGACGAGGCCACTATGGAATTTCTTCAGCAATTCGAGCGAGCCATGGCACTGGCCTATCGCTACTATCAAAATCTGGTAGGGTCAAGATATAGCGTTCGCTGGATTAGCAATTATCAACTTGGCAACAACCCACCTGAAGCAGATAGTTTCCTCGAGCGTCACGCAGAGAAGTATCCACAATTAGGAAAACTGGAGCCTAGACAACATCTGTTCCCCAGGTAGTATGCCCAACATTACGACACCATGTTGATCGAACCGGCAACCTTCCTGCCGGCACTGATGCAGGATTTTTATGCAGCAGGAGGCAAGATTGTCGTCACTGAATTTCCCGATCGAAGCCAGGAATCGAGTCTGGATGAATCTGTCATCATCAATTGCATCGGACTCGGTTCCCGCGATCTGTTTTCTGATAACGGCTTAATCCCCATCAAGGGACAGCTGACTTTTTTACTGCCTCAGCCGGAAGTGGAATACATCATGATCTCCGGTGGGCTGTACATGTTTCCAAGAAGTGATGGTATTTTACTGGGAGGCAGCTTTGAAAGGAAGGTATTTACGCCTGAGCCCGACCCGCAGGTAGCGAAGAGTCTATCAGGGCCATAAGTCCTTTTTCGAAAAGACGGTAGATCCGTGGGCATAGCCCGGATATTTCAGGGGGGTCGGGGCACCCGAGGATCGGGCCTTTTCTGATCGCTTTTTTGAAAAACGCAAATCCTTACTTTGCGCTATGCCACTAGGCTTGACTTTTTGTTTCTCGCTTGGGCCCAGCGATAGGATTGAACAATGCTTGCCATTTTGTCTTTGAGTAGTAGTTTTTCTTTTTTCAGATTTTCAAGTGAATAGTTGTCGAGTGGTAGTGTTCCTTGATTCGCTTCGCGCACTTTTGCTTTGAGATCGGTGTGTTGTTGGTATAAAAGCTTGAATTGGTCATTCTCTTGCAAAAGTGCTTCGACTATATCCTGCTCGTACTCAAACATAGACTTACCCCCCCGTTGGTATATCTAACTCCGCTTTCCCGCTCGACCGGCAGGACGTGATCACGGATCGATATGTTAAACTTAGCGCAGTTAGATGCTTTCCTCAAGTGCCTCTTATCCTTTGGTGGCAAAATGTGTGTCAGTTGTGACACTTGGTCCCACCTAGATTGTGAGTTTTTGTTTATCCCATTTTTGCGTATAGCAGGTTAGATAACAGGAATACCTCCTTTTGATACTCTGACAGTTCCAATCGTAATCAGGCTACAGCTTGGGCGCAAAGTCCAGTAAATAGAGCCCGCCGGTCAAATAGCCATTTTTTTCTTTACGAAGATTCGTAGTGCTGAAGTGTAAAATCCTATATTCAAATTTTTCACACAGTTCCTCTATGTACCTTTTTGAATGAGAATATCTCCCTGACGTCTCGAGGAAAAATCCTTCTTTTTCGGTATGCTCTGTGGAAAATGCCAATTTGCCAGCACATTTGTTCCTGGACTTGATCAAACGGAAAACATCAGAGAGCTCCCCGACATAGATAAATACGTCGGTTGATACGAAATAATCAAAATCCAAATCCGCGGTAGATAAATATTCAATGAGATCAGTGTGAATTAAACGGTCATAGGCATTTTTTTTCCTTGCCTCTTCAAGCATTGAGCTGGATAAATCTATGCCCTCGAGNTTTTGGCTTGAGCCCTTAAGCTCTACTCCAGCTAAGCCAGTGCCACAGCCCAAATCCAAAATTGACCCTAACGAGTGACCGGTTGTATTCGCAAGTATTATTTGTGCAAGAGTTTTCGGTATTTTGTAATCAAGTTTCCCCACAAGGGAATTATCGAATTTGCAAGCATAGTCATCAAACAACGACTCAACATAGGCCCTCGGTGCAGAGTCAGTTGTTGACCCGGTAAGTGCCGCAATGAGATGTTTAGGGCCAGCGTAATCAGGCTTGATCTCAAGAGCCTTTTTATAGCTCTCTATCGCTGCACCTGACTCCTCTTTGTCCTTCAGAGCAGCCCCCATATTGTTATAGGCATCAGCATGGTCAGGCTTGATCTTAATAGCCATTTTATAGCTCTCTATCGCTGCTTCCGGATCCCCTTTGTCCAGCAGGGCATTCCCCATATTGTTGTAAGCCTCAGCGTAATCAGGCTTTATCTTAAGAGCCTTCTTAAAGCTCTCTATTGCTGGGTCAGGTTCCCCTTTGTCCTTCAGGGCATTCCCCATATTGTTGTAAGCCCCAGCGTAATCAGGCTTGATCTTAAGAGCCATTTTATAGCTCTCTATCGCTGGGTCAGGTTCCCCTTTGTCCAGCAGGGCATTCCCCATATTGTTGTAAGCCTCAGCGTAATCAGGCTTTATCTTAAGAGCCTTTTTATAGCTCTCTATCGC
>PBRP01000057.1 GCA_002726655.1 Gammaproteobacteria bacterium | reverse complement strand
ATGTAGCGCCGAGCGAAACAACGGCGCCTGGCGTGGGGCTATGGCGGTTGCGCAACTCTATTTTCAACACGGTTTACTATAACCCGGACCTCAGGTACGAACCCTGGGAAGGTCTTAACAGTGATGAGGTGGAGTTCCCTGAAAGTACGCCAACTGCGGCAAGGCATAACCCCTTGTTTTCGTCACCAGCGACTAATATACGGCTGCCACAGGACTATACGGGGAAAGCATTTATCACCACGCCTCAAACATGTACGCTTACCTGTGCCTGGTGGAGCTGGGGGCAATGCTGGTTCTGGCAAAATGTTTGTACTGGCGGCAGTGGCTTCCAGCTGATAAACGAAGAGGACTATTACATTCCCCGGTACTATACCTGGTATGATCTTGATAGCAGTGGGACCCTGAATGTCACCCCATCTCCGGCAAATGAGCCCGCCATTTGTGACACGGCTGGCGAGCGGACCCAAGCAAACGGCTGCTCTGAAGGGGTGCTCGTTGAAATCAGACCGCTAGTTGAGGGTGGGGCTGACTTCTATCCGAAGGCTGAAGGTAGAACAGACTGTATCATTTCAGCATCCACGTGCACCTACGCTGAAGAATTGCAGAATTTCGCCAACTGGTTTACCTATTCCAGGAATCGTGAATTCACCGCCAAATCCGCCTTGGGTAAAGTTGTCGCAGCTGCAGAAAATATCAGGGTTGGATACGCGAAGCTAAACAGTAGCAGTAATACCAGAACTATCAGATCCATGAATACGTCCGAGAGGACGGGTGAAAAGGCGGCACTTCTGAATGCTATCTACCAGACGAATTCGAGTGGCGGGACTCCACTTCGCAGAGCCCTGCGCGGTGCGGGAAGGCACTTTGAGTGTCGCTCGAGCGATATTTTTGGTAGCGGCAGCAATACTGCGCCCGGCAATTCAGCTTGCCCCATACTCGCGGCACCCGATGGAAACTGCCAGCAGAACTATTCGCTGCTGATATCTGATGGAACCTGGAATGGAGGGTCCCCTTCATTGGGCGACCCTGATGATGATAACAACACCAATTTTGATGGTGGCGTCTACGCGGGCTCGACAAATAACACCCTCGCTGACGTTGCCATGCATTATTATGAGCGTGACCTGCATAGCACGCTAGGCAATGAGGTGCCGACCTCCGCCAGGGATAAGGCTGGCGCTTCTGAGATTGCGTTTGAAAATGGTGAAAATGAAGTTATGCATCAGCATATGAAAACATTCACCGTTGGTTTTGGTGTAGTTGGTGCAATTAATCAGGCAACGATACCAACGAACTTTACCCAGTCCTTTAACTGGGGAAACCCAAACTCGTCGGCGGGGAAAATTGATGACATGATCCATGCGGCCACCAATGGTCGTGGAGATTATCTGAGTGCCGGTGACGCGGATGCATTGTCCCAGGCACTGATTGCTGCATTTGATGAATTTGCACAGGGCAGCGGAGCGGCATCGGCCGTAAGTTTTAACTCCCAGGAGATTCGTGAAGATACCCTGATTTTCAGATCTTTCTACAATACCAAAACAAATACCGGGGATCTGGTAGCACAGCCTATCAGTGAAGATGGTAGCGTTGGTGAGGCTGTCTGGAAGTCAGCAGTACAGATGGACCTGGTGGACCATGACGATCGTGAAATAATGACTTGGAATCCGGATACTGCGGAGGGAATGGCATTTAGGCCCACCACCCTGACAACGGCACAGAAGTCGGTATTTGTCGACAGCCCGCCCTATACAGGTACGGCGCAGCAGATCCTGGAAGTGGGTCAAAGAGTGAACTATCTACGTGGTGACAATAGTGAAGAGCGCCCTGTAGGGAACTTCAGAGAAAGGCCAGTCACAGAAGGTCGATTGGGTGACATAGTTCACTCGGCGCCAACATTTATTGGTGGACCAAGAGCTCTGGGTCGGGATGCCGAGCCATTCCCGCAGGGGTCAAACCTGTATTCCAGTTTCCGCTCAGCCCATGTCGATCGTCAGGATGTCGTTTATACGGGTGCCAACGATGGTATGTTGCACGGGTTCAATGCCGACGATGGCAGTGAGATATTTGGTTTCATCCCAAGTAACCTGATGCTGAGCCCCTACAGTCGCCGAATTACTGAATTACTGAATTTTGAGTACACGCACAAGTTCTTTATTGACGTTACGCCTGCGGTCAACGATGTGTTTATGGACCGGGATGGGAATGGCTCAGAAGAATGGACCACCATTCTCATCGGTGGTCACGGAGCTGGTGCAAAAGCCTATTTTGCGCTTGATATTACAGATCCCACCAAGTTGACCGAGGCCACGGCCAGTGATGTTGTGTTGTGGGAATTTACCGATGAGGACGATACTTATCCTACGGATGAAAGTGGTCCGCTAACGACCGGTGCACCTCCGGTCCCACGTGAGGATTTGCAGGCTCCAGCGCAACCTGTGAAGGACCTGGGCTATACATTTGGTGTACCGACCCTGGTGATGAGCAATCTAACAGGAGAAGGNCCAACGGGCACTGACCACAAATGGGTTGCTGTCACCGGCAATGGCTACAATAGTACGTCCGGTATTGCCAAGCTGTTCGTTCTGTTCCTTGATGGTGGTTCTGACGGTGTCTGGTGCCACCCGGATATGAAGCATACCCCAATACTTAACGGACCCATGCCGTCCGACTGTATCGGCCAGCAGGATTTCGTGAAACTGGATACAGGTTTTGGTGTAAGTAACGGTCTCCCAAATGGCCTGGGCGAGGTTCGTGTAATCGATGTGGATGCGAATGGAACAGGTGACTATGCCTATGCCGGGGATTTATATGGTAATTTCTTCAGGTTCGATATTTCCTCCAGCAATTTCGAGGACTGGAATGTCACGAAGATATTCAAGGCCGAGTACGATGATGGATCCAACATTTTTGATCAGNCTATAACTCAACAACCTATTGCTATCATTCACCCGACAGAGGACGCAGGGTTCATTATTATTTTTGCAACTGGCGCTTATCTTCGTGCGGGGGACTCAACGGATGCATCGATAAACTCCATCTACGGTATCTGGGATCGACTCTCGCCGGAATTGATTGATAAGGGCACTGACCTCGTTGAGCAGGAGTACACTAATCTCATTGATGAACTGGGTAGAGTCAGAACCTTGTCATCCAATGATGTTGACTACACCGGGTCGGGAGGCAAGAAGGGCTGGTATATTGACCTGNATCCCCCTGTAGCAGGTCAGGCCCCAGGTTCACCTGCTGAATTTCCTGGAGAGAAGGCGATCAGGAACATGCAGCTGCGTGGTGGGCTGGCCTTTGTCAACAGCGTATTCCCGAGACCTGCCAATAGCTGTGTCGGTCAGGCAGGTGGTGCNACACTAGCTTTCTGCCCGGATACGGGTGGCAGTAAATGTACCGTTAACAGGCCCGTCTTTGACCTGGACAACGATGGCTACTTCAACGAAATGGATGATGTGGGTCCAGATGATGATCTGACTGCTTTAGGACGAATCCTTGAAGACCCTGCACCGCCAACTGATGCAACATTTATTGGTGACAAGCGAGTAACCCAGTTTGGTAAAGATCTTGATATTGTCGGCACGAATACATCATCTGGTGACAATACGGGCAGGTTGTCCTGGAAGCGACTTGAAAGTCTGGACTAATTGGAGGAACTAATGGTTAGGTTTTGGCTGCTAATGATTTCTGTTTTTGCACTCTCAGCAAACGCTGATGACCTGACTTTCCGGCAGCTGNTGGANCTGGATNCTGNGCCTGTGTTAGCGAGGACGACACAAGGTACAATCCGGTCGATCGACCTGGCTGAGAGGACGGGAATCATCAGTGGTTTTAAGTACTGGTTTGGCCCGCCCGATNTTTGGGAACTAGAGGTCAAGTTGTACCAGTCTGATGCTGGTTCTCTCGAACTTCTCCAGGAAGGCATGAAGGTAGAGATCGACTATGGCGAAAAGGGAGTCGGACGCTTAGCCTTTAGAATACGCCAACTGGCTAACGATGCTGATACAGAGTTTTAGTAAGTTCTGGGGCGCAGGCTAGCACCGCAGCAGTTTCCCATGACGATCAATGGGGTACCCCTCTTTGTTTCTGCTGTGTACTACCCGTGCTCTGCCCTGTACATTGATCACCAGTTGTCGGGCGAATTTTCGATTTTGGTCCCGCGGGCAGTAGACAAAGTTTCCGTTTTGGAAATTCGTATATCCCATCTGTGTCATTTGTAGGTATTGCCTGTTTCTGAATGCTCGCCACTTGATCGTGCCATATTTGTTCTGTGCCGGAATATGGGCAATGATCTCGTCNTTACCATCGATTCTCGCGTTCTTATTTCTATCTGAAAAGACGATTAGCCCCTCATGCCACTTGCCACCACATTTGGTTTCAGTTTTCGGTGCACAGAGAGTCATGGTATTGCGGTTAATAACGGCAGCATGCCGGGTAAAATTTACTGCTGTGATAATCCAGTTAATGCTGGTGGTTGCCCGGTTTCGAGCAAGCAGTTTTGAAAAGGAAGGGGCCATAGACCCGAATAGAACGGATACAACGGCCAATACCACCACCAGTTCTATCAACGTTACNCCNCTCAGTTTTGATCCACCCATGATTACATCCTCCTTGAGGAGAAGGAGCATAAAATTCAGATCGGGTTTCTACAGTGGGATATCTCTGCAATCAGTGAGGGACATGGCAGGCGGGATTTGTGAGATCAAAAGATCGTACGAGGATATTCCTATTCGAGATCGAGCTTCTTGAGCTTATAGCGAAGTGCGCGAAAGGTGATACCCAGTTTTTTTGCCGCTGCGGTCTTGTTCCACCTTGTTGCTTCCAGCGCTTTCACTATGACATTTTTCTCTATATCTTCAAGATATGAATCCAGTGATTCCCCATCTTCCGGCAGCACATCCTGGGAAACGGTGACCTCCTGCCCGTCGGTATCCTGATCAGCGTCAGAATCGATTGGCTCGGAAAGGGGTTCATCGACAGGAGACTCAACCGGGACAAATTCGCTACTGCCAGTCAGCGCCAGGTCCTCAATACGGATGACATCGTTTTCACAAAGCGTCATAGCTCGTTCAAGGATATTCTGAAGCTCCCGCACGTTCCCCGGGAAATGGTAGGCGTGAAGTGAGGCTAGTGCCTCTTCACTCAGTTCAGGTTGGGTGGTCTGGTATTCGTCAGCCATTCTGGTCAGTAAATCGGCCGCCAGGGCGGGTATGTCGTCGTGCCGTTCCCTGAGTGCAGGCACCTTCAGCTCAATGACGTTGATGCGATAGAAAAGGTCCTGACGAAAGCGGCCGGCTTCAACTTCTGCGGCAAGATCTTTGTGCGTAGCACTCAGAATACGAACATCTACAGAAATTTCTTTTTGACCACCAATAGGACGAATGGCTTTTTCCTGAATGCCCCGAAGCAACTTGACCTGCATGGGTAGCGGTAAATCTGCCACTTCGTCCAGGAACAGGGTTCCACCGTTTGCGGCGTGGAATAAGCCTTCCTTGTCAGAGACTGCTCCCGTGAAACTGCCCTTCGTGTGCCCAAAGAATTCGCTTTCCATCAGTTCGCCTGGTATCGCACCACAATTGACCGGAATGAATGGTGCGTCGTGGTGCGGTCCTTCTTCATGGATGAGTTTTGCAACCAGCTCCTTGCCGCTGCCGGATTCACCGCTGATGTATATGGGCGCCTGGCTTCTGGCCAGCTTTAGGATTTGACTACGCAAAGTCTTCATTGTCTGCGTCTCACCTAACAGAGTAGGTGGTGCGGCCCCTTTAGCCTCCCCGGTAGTATTGAGGGGTGGCAGATTCAGTGCGGTGTCTACGAGGTGGCGGAGCAATTCAAGATTGACAGGTTTTGAAACAAAGTCGAATGCTCCGGCTTTCAGGGCTTCAACTGCAGATTCCATGCTGCCATGGGCTGTAATCATTGCTACCGGTAAATGTGGGCGCTCGCGCTGTATATGTTGCACCAGTTCGATACCGTTACCGTCTGGCAGGTTCATGTCAGTCAGACAGAAGTCAAAGTCATTCTCCGCAAGCAGCAATTTTGCAGAAGCTACGTTTGCAGCACTCAGGGTGCTGATATCCATTCGCCCAAGCGTAATTTCAAGAAGTTCTCGAATATCAGGTTCATCATCGACGATCAGAGCGGTTTTTTGGTCCATGAACTTTTCACTATTAGTTCGAGTTAAGTAAGGAAAGCTATCCTGAAACAGCTTCCTCCCGTATCTGCTTTAGAGTAACTCAGCCTGGCATTGTTGGCTTCACAAAGTTCCTTTGAAAGGTAAAGGCCGAGCCCCGTTCCCATTGATTCAGTTGTATAGAATGGTTCAAACAGGTTGTGAATGAGGTCCTCGTCAACTCCTTTTCCATAGTCGATAACTTCAAGGTAGGTTTTCCCAGTATTGGGATCAATGCCGCAGATGACCTTAAGCTTGTTCTCCCCAGTAGACTTGGCACTGTATCGTAATCCGTTCTGATAGAGATTTCCAAGAACTTGAGACAGGTGGAGGGGGTCGAATTCTATTGGCAGTTGTTCAGACAGGAATTCGGTTTCGATGATGAGTTCATCGGCGACTCCTGCAGAGAATTCTTCCAGGAACACGCCAACCCAGTCCTGTAGTGCGACCTCCCGCGGCTCGGCGTTCTGTCTACTTGACATCTGAAGGACATTTTCGATAACACCGTTCATCCTCACGGTATGGTTTTGAATAATCTCACTAAGTCTCTTGTCGCCTTTATCAAGGCTGCTCGATTCTCCCAGTAACTGGGCAGCATGACTTATTGCGCCAAGCGGGTTCCTGATCTCATGGGCAATGCTGGCGGATAAACGACCCAGCGAAGCTAGTTTGAATTGCTGCGCCTGCTTCTGCACATCGGTACTGTCTTCAATGAAAACGAGTGTGTCTGAATCGGATGACGGTTCGTTGAGCAGGGAAAAACTGGCCAACAGTTCGGGTCCTGTGTCGTAAACTGTGAACGGTGACACTTCCGGTGATGGGTTCTGCTTCCATCCACTGATCTTATCTAACAGGATATCGGGCAGATGATCTTTTGGTGACAACCTGTCTCCCGGGACTTGTAACATCTGCGCAGCTGACTGGTTGATCAATCTGGGCTGATCTGTATCAGTAACTACCACGACACCTACGCGCATTCGCTCGATAATAAGCTGGCTTCTCTGCTCTAGAGCACGGACTTCAGTTTCGCGTGTTCGCAGTTGCCTTGAAAGTGTCTGGAACAGGATATTTGCGGCAAAATAAACTATTCCGAGGATACCTGCCTGGAAGAAACTTCTTAGTGTGTTTGCGTCAAGGAAGAACAGATAGAACTCATCGTAGATCGTCAGTATGAAAGCAATGGCTGGCAATACCGTTGAGACGCGCCCGTGGATGAGGCCACCACCGAAGGCAAGTGTGAAGATAAGGAAATTTGCCAGACCGGAGCTGACGCCACCACTGGCAGACATTAACAGGGTCAGGCAAACAATATCACCGATGAGGATAATCAGTGATGGCGTTGTTTTTGAGAGAACCTCGACGCGTACGAAAAGCGTAGTGAGTCCGATAAGTATATTGACACTGATGTAGGTCAGGATTGTCTTCTGAAACATATCGGGATTGACGCTGCCAACGAAGCGCTGAAAATTTGGATCCAGGAAAAGAAAAAGAAACAGGAATGAGATCAGTATTCGGTAATAGTTATATACGCGGAGTATGGTCGAGCGTTGCGAGACCTGTTCGTCCTGAAGCGAAAGACCTATCGTTTCGTCAAATGCGTGAAAGGTTGATTCTTCCAACGAGTTGACGGAGTTGTACACCAAATGCTATCCCATCAGACCGAAAGTAAGGATATTCAGCCAGGATTTGCGAGAACTCTTAACTGATTTGCTGGACCGAAACTGCCCCTCGTCGTCGAGTGATTTGTGCTCCGGGAAATTGGCAGAAAGCACCAGCAGAGTATCTTCGGCAAGACTGTTCATACCCAGCAGCTGGTAAGCCTCAACCATAATTGCCAGGGCATCAGGAACAGCAGCCGTGCCCTGGAGGTTTTCAAATACATAGCGTCCGCGGTTGGCAGCAGCGATATAAGCACCTCTATGGATGTAGTAGCGAGCGACATGCACTTCTGCTGAAGCCAACAGGTTTCTCAGGTACTGCATGCGCTTTTTCGCATCAGGCGCATACTCGCTATTTGGGAACCGCCGGATCAGCAGCGAAAAATCATCAAAAGAGTCGCGTGCAGCCCCTGGGTCCCTCGTAGATGGATCCATGGGGAAGAGTTTTGCGAGAAAATTCTCATCTTCATCGAAGGATGCCAGACCCTTGATGTAGTAAGCGTAGTCTACATTTGGGTGGCGGGGATGAAGGCGAATAAAGCGATCTGCAGCAGCCCTGGCTGCTTCTGGCTGGGCGCTGCGATAATAGGCGAAAATAATCTCAAGTTGAGCCTGTTCGGCGTAACGGCCAAAGGGAAACCTGGCTTCGAGAAGTTGTAATTTTGAGACAGCGTTAGCATAGTTTTTTGATCGCAGGCTGCCCTGGGCAGATTCATAGTATTCCAGTTCTGTCGAATCAAGATCTTCAGCTTCGTCTTTGCTGCATCCTGACATGAGTAGAAATGCTAATGTTGCTAGAATGTAAGTGTATCGTGACATGGCCATCTAAATTACTACTGGGGCTTGAAAACCGGACTATTTAACCATAGCCTTAATCAAGACCCAAGCTGTCCGTTCTCCGGCACCCTCCTTGCATGACTTCAAGAATCCAGCACCAGGGATATATCCCGAAAGAGATGGCCTATGACAGACTAGACCAGGCAGTGGTTGCACTTTTTCCGCAATATTCGAGGTCAAGGCTGCAAACCTGGATTAGATCTGGTGAGCTGGTTGTCGACGGCCAGCCGGGAAAATCAAAAGACAAGGTATTGGGTGGAGAGCTGGTTGAAATTGATGCTACAACCGAGAGCATCGCTGATGAAGCGGAAGATATACCATTCGAGATCATTTTTGAGGATGAGTCTGTCCTTGTGGTCAATAAGCGCGCTGGTCTCGTGGTTCATCCGGGAGCAGGAAACCCCCGAGGTACCTTGCTAAATGCACTGCTTCATCACCTGCCCGTCCTCAGTGAGATTCCGAGAGCCGGAATCGTTCACCGTCTCGATAAAGACACTACGGGGCTTATGGTTGTTGCTAAGACCCTTTTGAGTCAGAAAGGCCTGGTAGAGCAACTACAGCAACACACGGTCAGGAGGCTCTACGAAGCCATTGTGTATGGTACACCTCCCCATCATGGCTCCGTGAATGCTTCCATTGAAAGGCATCCTGTGCATCGGACCCGCATGGCTGTGCGTGATGATGGTAAAAAGGCCATCACTCACTACCGCATCTTGCATTCATTTAGTTGCCATACACATATGGAATTCTCCCTGGAAACAGGAAGAACCCACCAGATCAGAGTACATATGCAGCACCTTGGATTCCCACTGGTTGGGGATGCTGTTTATGGTGGTCAGTTTCGGCAGCCAAAGGTCAGGGATGAATTGCTGTCATCAAGTCTGAGAAGTTTTGGCAGGCAAGCTTTGCATGCGAGGGAGCTGTCATTTCGACACCCGGTGTCAAATGCGGTGATTGAATTTAGGATCCCTCTTCCCGGTGATATTTCGGCCCTCTTATCGACACTCTATGGGGCCGAGGATAATCGATGACTGTTGCCTGGGAAGAGCCTGACTGGTCTGCGCCGGCTATCGTCAGAGCTGCCTTCACGCTTCGAGGTGGCGGCTTCAGTTCACCTCCCTTCGACGGTCTAAATCTGGCGAACCATGTAGGAGACGATGTGGAATCGGTGCTGTTTAATCGCAGGAAGCTGGTTTCGGCGCTGTCTTTGCCAGCAGAACCCGTATGGATGAACCAGGTTCATTCTGAACAGGTCATCGAGGTCACTTCACAAGCTGTTCCACCTGTAAACGCTGATGGCTCTTTATTACCAGCAGCTGATGGCTCTTTATCAGGAACAGCTGATGGTTCTTTGTTACCAACAGCTGATGGCTCTTTATCAGGAACAGCTGATGGTTCTTTATTACCAACCGCTGATGGCTCTTACACCAGGGAGCCGGGTGTTGTGCTTGCCGTGTTTGTAGCGGACTGCCTGCCAATCATACTGGCCAGCGAATCAGGAGACGAAATAGCTGTTTTACATGCGGGCTGGCGCGGGCTGGCCAGTGGCATTGTTGCGCAGGGAGCGGCAAGGTTTTCGAGCCCGGCGACCTATGCATGGGTGGGGCCGGGCATTGGTCCATGTCACTACGAGGTGGGATCAGATGTCAGGCGGCAGTTTGCAGATTATGACAATGCTTTTTCAGCTGGTAGAGATGAGGATCACTGGATGTTGGATATCAAGCAAATAGCGCTGGCAGAACTGCAGAGTCAGGGTATCAGGGATATCAGCGTTGGTGATCGTTGTACCTATTGTGATCCGGGTCGATACTATTCCGCGCGCAGGGATGCTGAGTGTGGGCGCATGGCTGCCCTGGTGTGGATAGGTTAGTCACGGTTTAGCTGGATAGCAGCAGGAAAAATATGTCTAATCCTGAAATCGCTCGTCTGAAATAGCCTGTCTAAAATTGCTCGTCTTCAATAGAAGCCAAGCGAGCGGAGGGTTAACTGGAGCAGTTCGCACGTATCAGGGCACGGGATTCAGACTTCTTGGCATCCATCTCTTCCGGGGACAAGAAGCGCTCGTTGCCATCGTCTCCCTTTATTTTGATTCGTCCAAATGTTTCAAGTCTGGTCAGGTTCTTCTTGCCGACGTCACAATTGAATCGCTTTTCTTCTGCCAGTTGTGCCTGAAACTTGGCTCGTTCATCAGCGATTAGCGCGTCCGGGTCAACCTCGCTGTTTTCCTCCCCAGAAGAAGTATCCGCTGCTGGTTCTACCTCCTGCTCAGAGAAGGTGTCCCTTTTTCTTTGTCCGAAGCGATAGGATTTGGTGACGAAGCGTGCATCGAATTCGGGGGGCTTCTTGGCGGCATAGTTGGTAACACCGTTTTCATCAACCCAGGTGTAGTAGTCAGGTTCCGCCATTGCTGACGTCACCAAAAAACCGAAGGCAAGGGGTAAAATTCTTTTCAGGAACATTAACTTTCTCTCGTAACCCAATAATGGGTGAGGGATTTTGTGATTTTACTCAAACGGAAGTAAATTTTCGACTAGAAATTCCATTTTACGGTCAGGATTGCTGAAAACGCGATTTGACTAGACCCTGAGGATGTTTGAGAATGCCCGCCCGGTCTGTCAGTGAAGTAGATTTCATTGGCTTTAGAATAATTCAGAAATTTCAGGTGAATAAAGTGGAAATGCTATCGGGAGGGGACATTCTCATCCGCTCTCTGCAGGAAGAAGGCGTTGAGCATATCTTCGGATATCCAGGCGGTGCTGTGCTGCACATTTATGATGCACTGTTCAAGCAGAACAGGATTCAGCACATACTGACAAGGCATGAGCAGGGCGCAACTCACATGGCGGATGGTTATGCACGCTCTACGGGTCGACCTGGCGTTGTTTTTGTCACCTCCGGTCCTGGTGCGACCAACGCCATTACCGGGATAGCGACCGCTTATATGGATTCGATACCCATGGTCATAGTTTCCGGGCAGGCTCACACTCACCTTATTGGCACTGATTCCTTCCAGGAAACGGACATGGTCGGTATTTCCCGCCCAGTGGTGAAACATAGTTTCCTGCTCAAGAATGCAGAAGAGATTCCAGAGGCCATAAAGAAGGCATTCTATATCGCCACTACGGGTAGAAAGGGGCCTGTAGTGGTGGACATTCCCAAGGATGTAACCAACCCGACGGATCTTTTCCCTTTTGAGTATCCAGAGACTGTCTCGATGCGTTCTTATAATCCAGCGAGCAAAGGACACTCGGGTCAGATAAAGAAGGCTGTCGCCATGCTGTTGGAGGCGGAGCGACCCATGATTTATTCGGGCGGCGGTGTTGTTCAGGGTAACGGGTCCGAGGATCTGACCAGTTTGACCAGGACACTCGGCTTTCCTATTACCAATACGTTAATGGGGTTGGGAGCCTACCCTGCGACCGATAAGCAGTTTCTTGGCATGTTAGGTATGCACGGCACTTTTGAAGCAAACAACGCGATGCATCATTGCGACATTTTGCTCGCCATTGGCGCGCGTTTTGATGATCGCGTAACGAACGCGGTCTCAAAATTCTGTCCCTATGCAAAAATTATTCATGTGGACATAG
>PBRP01000056.1 GCA_002726655.1 Gammaproteobacteria bacterium | reverse complement strand
ATTCTTGGCGGTTCGCAAAACGCCCGTGTGATCAAATATTTCTACGGTGCAACCGTTGCAAGGTGAACCGGGCACAAAAGGAGCTGCCATGGTTTCTGTATGGACACTAAATGCCAACAACATCATGCAGAGGCCAGCGGATGAACGTATTAGTCTCATTGCTTATACTCCGTTCAATAAACGTTTAGTCAGAATAGTCCGACATAGCTTAGCAAACAGGGCTAGGTGGTACCATATGGGCTGACGTCACACAGGCACGAGAAGACTATCCCTGTTGTACTTTCCAGGGCGCAATAGCATCACTGGATCTTAAAACGGGTGAAACAAACTGGCTTACCCATACCATTGAGGAAAAACCGAAGTTGCGGGGACTTTCCGCGGTGGGAACGGAGAAATACGGTTCTGCTGGGGCATCAGTCTGGAATTCACCTTCCATAGATCAGAGACGCAATCAGCTATATGTAGGTACAGGCGACAACTACGCAGGACCCGCAACAGCCACCAGTGATTCAGTCATCGCCATGGATCTTGATTCCGGAAAAATTAACTGGGTATTCCAGGCCACGGAAGGAGATCTGTGGAACACTGCCTGTATGGTTGATTTTCGAGGCCCTAACTGCCCGAAACCGGAAGGTCCTGACTATGATATTGGGGCTGGAATTGTCCTTGCCGCCGGAAGCAGCGGCAGGGATATGATAATTGCTGGACAGAAATCAGGTATCGCTTATGGAATTGATCCGGATAAGGGTGAGCTTGTCTGGAAAAATGAAATTGGTCGTGGCGGAATTCAGGGTGGAATCCACTTCGGTCTTGCTGCCACAGATGCTACTGTTTTTGTACCCGTGTCTGACATGGATTACTCGGGTGATGCCGCCGTCTACACTAAATCACCACGACCAGGTCTGTACGCGCTGGACGTCGATACTGGAAGAATTAAATGGGCATGGGAAGCTTCGAAAGACTTCTGCAATGGTCGCGATTTCTGCGATCCTGGTATCAGCGCACCACCCACAGTGATCGGTAATTACGTCATGGTTGGAGCTCTGGACGGGTGGCTGCGAGTGCACGACCGCAAGACTGGCAAAATAGTATGGTCTATGGATACGACACGCGACTTGACCGGTATCAATAATATCAAAGGCAATGGTGGCTCAATGAACGGGGTTGGCCCGGTCGCCTATGGCGGCCAGATTTATGTACCATCTGGGTATGCCTTTGCCGGTCATATGCCGGGTAACGTGCTAATTGTTTTGAAAGAGGCAGTCTCAAAAAAGGGTCTGCAACACTGACAAACTACTTTGAGAGTGTATCAATGTTGCTTTTGCAGCCGCCTCACCGCCCTATCCAGGGACAACCCAATTATGTGCGTTACGAAACGTGAGCAACAGATCTGCGGATGATTGCTGTTTTTCTGGACTGTTGTCACATACCCTCGATATGAACTCTTGCCAATCAAAATTACCAGTTATGCAAGTCACTGGTATATATTCGTCATACTTGTAAATTCTGGGATCTGGCGAGAAGAGGTTATGAAGTGATAAGGGTTGGAATAATGAGCGCTACAGGCTACATGGGTGGAGAAGTACTACGTGTTCTGTTGGATCATCCAGAGGTTGAAATTGCCTGGCTGACTGGCCGGTCAGGTGGTCAGTTAGCAGACTATCACCCCAATTTGTTTGGTTTGGATTTGCCGCTGATCCACCCATCTAAAGTAGTCCCTTGCGATGTCGTGTTTCTAACGGTTCCTACGAGACCCACACTCGATGTCATCGACACACTGCTTGAGCAGGGCGCACGAGTCATCGATTTAGGTTCCACATTTCGCTTGAAAGATCAGGCGGACTGGGAAAGGATCTATGATCTCAAACATACGCATTGGCACTTAGTCGAAGAAGCTGTTTACGGTATCACTGAATTGCATAGTCGTGAGGTTACGAACGCAAGAATAGTAGCAAATCCTGGCTGCTTTTCTTCCGCTGCAATTCTTGGTTTAGCGCCGTTGGTTAACGCGAAGCTAATTCACCTTGAGCACATCATAGTTGATGCACTATCGGGAACGACGGGAGCGGGCGCAGAACTATCTAAGCCAACGCATCATCCAGAAATTGGGAACAATGTTGTGCCCTACAATGTCGTCGATCATCGTCACACATATGAGGTGGAACAGGAGCTTGGGCTTATAGCGGGACAGGCTGTGCAGATACATTTCTCTCCGGTTTACATACCAATTACACGGGGGATTCTCGATATTTGTCATACATTCCCAAAAGAGAAAGTAACACGTGAAGATGTTCTAGATATTTATCGAGAATATTACCGCAATCACGAGTTCGTCGTCGTATATGACCAACAGAGAGAAGAAGGGACGAGTTGGCAGTATCGTCCCTATCCATGGGTCAGCGCGATTAACGGGACCAACTACTGCCACATTGGCCTGGACTACGACGAAAGGCGAAACCGCCTGGTCGTTTACTCTGCCTTGGACAATGTCGGTAAAGGTGGTGCGCAGGTTGGTATTGAAAACATGAATCTTATGTTCGGATTGGATCGTGGCCAGGGGTTAAGGAGAAAAGGGCTACACCCGGGTTGAGCAATTATCTAGAAACTAAGCAGGATCATTAACCGACAATGCCTCAGAAGAACCTTTACGCAAGGATTACTCTAGAGACCCACTTGCCTCTGCGCGTAGCGGTTTGACTTCGAGCTCCCAGTCCGCGTGATCAGCGGGTCCAGTTGGCCCGATCTTTCCTTCAGAAGACAAAAGCAAGGTTTTCGGATCGTGAACAACACCTTCCTTGATCACAAATCGGATACTTCGCGCAACCTTAATGTCATCCAGGGGGTTCCCCCTGACCACAACCAGGTCGGCAAGCTTTCCAACTTCGACGGAGCCAAGCTTGTCGGCAACACCAAGCGCAGTAGCCCCGTTGATGGTCGCCGCTTTTAGAACGGTGACCGGGGGTAGCCCTGCATAAGTCATGGCGAGTAATTCTCGGTGATATGCAAAGCCTGGTAACAGGTTCGTGTAGACCGGCTCATCGGTGCCAACAATCAGAAGGTTTTCACCACCCGCCTCAAAAAGGGTCATGAGTTCAATAACCCGCTGGGCAAATTCCGGTTTATCCGATTCTGGGGGCGGCGGTCCGCGCAGTTCAAGCAGGGTCTGGGTGTAGGGTGTGAAATATTTTGCTTCCTCGGTCCAAATCATTTCAGCGGGATGATCCCGCCGCAGATTGATGCTACCGTACATTTGCAAATTAGCATCGTAATACACCTGATGCTTGATCATCAGATCGACCATTTCATGCATTTCCTTACTTCTTGGGTCGTCGCTTCCAAGGGCAAGTGTGAGCTGGTGCTCAATACGGTCCATACCCATCAGGATGGCATCACGTGTAGAGACATCATATTCGACGTTGTAATTTGCAAGATGCCCGGCCGTCGTCATGCCATTCTTATGCGCTTGTTCAATGAGGATCTCAGCCTCACCCGGTGTCGCCTGTTTTATTTTGATACTGACAACGCCTTGTTGAGCCCATTTGTCGACCTCGTTTCGGATCTCTTCTTCAGAGATATCATTTGGCCAGGCCACACACTCATCGCCGGCCACTTTGACTTGATACTCACAGCGAAAGGCACCGAAATAAGGGCCGGATACAAACAAACGTGGCCCGATCGCGTCGCCTGCATCAATCAGGTCCCGCTGGACAATGACACGCTCGGGGTAGAACTCTCCCGCTGACCAGGTAGAAGTCACGCCATTAGCCAGAAAGATGGTACCGTTATAGACAACTTCCTCTACGCGTCCTTCGTCCACGAGATCCAAGTTGTAATGGGCATGCATATCGATCAGGCCGGGTAGGATTGTTTCTGACTCGGCTAACTCTATGACGGTTGTGTGTGCGAGGTTCTGTTTTTCTGCAACAACATCAAGGCTGACGATTTTGCCTTCTCGAATAATGATGCCGCTATTGCGTCGACGGGTGTTGCTGACACCGTCAAACAACCAGCCGCCACGGATAACCAGCGAGCCTGCCTCCGCTTCAGTCCCTTGAGCCTGAACCAAGACAGGTGTGAGGCCAACTAGAAAGATGATTGCATAAATAGCAAGATGGATTGAATGTTGCATGCAGACTGGTCTCCCGATACTGANTCCCCTTAAAGTGGGGAGTAGTATCACTATACATAGCCATCGAAGGAAGACAATCGCCTTGAGAGCTCAAAACCGTCCTTCGTTGGGTCTACTAGCGTTATCAAATCTCAAGGGTGCCTGAGAGATACGCTCTCGTGGCGTCCTCCAACTCAGCAGGCCACACACCACCTAGAGACTCGATCAACTTCCGTGCCCTGGGAAGGAATATGCAAGCGAGACTAGTACTAAAGGTATTTAGAATCTCCAAGTCATCGGCAACTGGCGGCAAACCCCTCAAGACTGCTGTCTGCTCATCGTTGAGTATGGGAAGGAGCTTCTTGGCACTGGGACGCGTGCGCCTGGGAGGTTCCATGAGCAGTAGCTCGATGAGCATGTTGCGAAGAAGATTCGCGCCTTCATGGCCGACGTGAACATCGCCACGACCATTGACAACTGAGGACAAGCCGAGAACCCGGAGGAACTCTGTTGCTAGCTTGATGACCTCGTCGGAAGAAACAGGCGAAGGATCTTCCTCGGAGAAAGTTCCGTCCCAAAGTCTCTCCGGATCGAATACTGGGATCAGAAGCTGGTTCAGGATGCCGGAATCGGAACCCCCGAAAACAAGATCAAGTCTATGCCATTTATCGGTGACGATACTTAAGACGCAAATACCTTCTAGAGGATGGAGGCGGTATTCTAGAACTACTGGTTCGACGGTGCCGATTACCTCCAGTACGTCATCCAATAGTGTGTTGACTTCCGTCTCCAGCACTACAATAACGAGATCTAGATCGCTATAAGCATCAGCCGTTCCTTTCGCCAACGATCCCGAAACGTACATCGCCTGGACGGAGTCTTGAGTCCTCCCCCAGTCCACCAGGGTGTGGAATAACCTAGCATATCCAGCTTCGAGTACATTGATATCAACCATGTGGTGAGTATATTCGTTCTAGGTCCCATTAGGGGAAAAGCTGACATTTTGGGTGTTCTCATTCAGCAGATATTCCTTCCCCTTCACTATTTCTTGGCAGTTTCCAGATTTTGGACTTATCCTTAGAACCTTGATGGCGACGTTAAACGCCGTCAGCCTAGGTCTGACCCAATTGCAATCCAGGAGCAAGGTTTTGTCCACATTCATCCCAGATCCAAAGGTGATTGCTGACCTCAGTGAACCACCTGAAGAACCGTTTCTAAAGCTGATGTCTAACCCATCTATCCGCAGAGCTTCGGCACAACAGAGACCGCTGATGATGGTGCTTGAGATCACAGACAAATGTGCGGGTGGCTGTAACTACTGTTTCAGTAATTCGACGCTTGCCTCAAATGTCGAAATGCCGAAGGAAAAAATTATCGAGCTTATCGATCAAGCCGTTGAGCTTAAGCTCAGGCATATCACCTGGCCCGGTGGAGATCCTCTACTGCATCACAATTTTATGGAAGTCATGACCTATTCAGGTCAAAAAGGACTGCACAACTACATCGTTCTGAGTGGTCTAATTTCAAAGAAAAACGCGTCCGACCTCTACGATCTCTACCAAAAAAACTATCTTCACATGCTGAGCGTTCATATCGACAGCACAGTACCAGAAAGCTACAACCGTCTTCACACTAGCCCTAAATCACTCGATGCCAAGAAACAGGGATATCAGAATCTCCTGGATGCGGGAATACCAGCTTCCGCGATCGGAGGTTGTATCTGCCTGACGAGCGAATCGCTAACAACCTTCGAAGAGACATTTGATTGGTTCGTTTCGATGGGTGCCAATTGGATCAACCTTCTGCCGTTCAAACCAACTGGGTTTGGCGATCTCAACCGGAACCTTGAGCCAAAAACTTCTGTACTGAAGAAAGCCTTTGAGTACCGAGCCAAGATTAAAGGGAAGGACTGGGAAAGGGTTGGTCCTATGGAATGCGGACAATTCCATTGTCGCACCCTCATCTATGTTACCTTTGACGGTAAAGTGGCCCCCTGTGCCTTCTTTAGAGAGAGTACAGTGGTCGGCAACATATTCGAAGAAAAACTCACCGACATACTGCAGGAAAAAAGCAAGAAACGCATTCTTCTATACGATCATGAGATCAAGGGTGCCTGTGCAACCTGTAAAAACAACGAAATCTGTTTTGGTTGCCGTTCGAACGCCGAAATGTACCTGAACGACCAGACCGCGTCAGA
The DNA here is from genome assembly GCA_002726655.1 of Gammaproteobacteria bacterium. GTDB lineage: Bacteria > Pseudomonadota > Gammaproteobacteria > Pseudomonadales > Azotimanducaceae. The sequence goes on along the minus strand of PBRP01000056.1, from coordinate 15,081 downwards.
CCCCAAATGCTGGCTCAATCCTGACGCCAAGGAACTGTATTTTGCCGAACAGGATAAGTCACTTCCTGTAAAGGAAATTTGACTGGGAATTGGATCATTTACTCGCCAGAGCCGACCTCGCCCATCTGTTGTGAGATCATCTCAAACAACAACTGAGGTGTGCTATGAGCTGGGAAGCGATTGGCACCATAGGAGAGATTGCCGATGCGGCTGTCGTTGTGGTAACTCTTTTCTATCTTGCTACATAAATTCTACAGTCGGCAAGGTTGGCTGAAGTTAATATATCCAAAGAACTCTATTTACCATCTTGAGCCGCAACATACGAAATAGCCTCGAATCCAGAAGTGGGAAGAATCATGGCGGAGGTACTCAGCCAAGATGTTGATTTAATTCACCGAGACATGTTCTATCAGTCTTTCTTTCGACTATATGAAATTGTAGTCACACTCTATAGCCACAGTTTTGTAAAGAAGTGTTACAGGCAGTAGTGCTCACTGGTACAAGCAAGTACTATCTAGGTGAAAGAACAAGTTGCCCTTCTCAAGCCGGGACGATGATGAGCCACTATAGTCTTGCTATGATAATAAAATGAATTCCGTGTTTTCACGTGGTTGGCTTGCTGGTGTCTTAATTGTTGCCTTTTGCTTGCTTGTACTACTGCTTGACCTGAACACATCGTTGGGTGTGGCCGTCGGCGTTGCCTATATTTTACCTGTGCTTGTTGCTTCGCAAGTGCCGGGTATCAAGACCACGATCATCATCGCCATATTATGTTCAGGACTAGCCGTTATTGGCCTTTTTGTTTCACCGGAGGGGGGCTCCACTGGCAGGCAGTGAGTAATCGTCTGTTGTCACTCTTCGTTATCTGGGTTGCGAGTTGGTTTATGGTTACGCGTAAACTGGCCGAGTACAACGTTTCACAGTCTGAAAAACAATATCGCTCATTGATCGAAGAAATGCAGGATCCGGTTCTCATCTACATTAATGAACACCTTCGCTTTGGAAATCAGGCCGCTGCCAAGGCTTTTGGCTATGAAAGTACAGACAACCTGATTGACGCTGATATGCTGAGCCACGTACACCCCGAAGATCACGTCATTATTGAACGAAGACAAGCAGCCATCGCCCAGGGTAAAACACTGCCGAGTGAAGATATACGTTACTTGAAACGCAACGGTGGCACTTTCCACGCCAACGCCTATGGTTTTAACACGACGTTTGAATCCAAGCCTGCAAGAATCGCAGTGCTCCGAGATGTGACAGATAGAAAAAAGGCAGAGGAGAAACTACAGCAGCTTAGCGACAACCTTGAGAATCTCGTTGAGGATCGTACTCGCGAACTGCAGGAAAGCGAGTCAAAATACCGCGATTTGGTGGAAACCTCTCACGACTTGATATGGCGGCTAGACGAACAAGGGCGTTTCACCTATGTCAATCCTGCCTGGGAGTCAACCTTTGGATACACGCCAAAGGAAATGATCGGTCGCCTGGTCACGGACTTCAAGAGTCCTTTGGAGATTGCCCGTACAAAGGAGGATTACAAAAAGATACTAGTGGGAGAGCGAGTCACTGACTTCGAGACAACCTACCTCACCAAACAGGGCCAAGAACTCACCTTGAACCTTAATACAACACCTATTCACGGTCGCGAAGGAAACTTCGTTGGAGTACAGGGTAATGCCCAGAACGTTACCGCGCGAATACTGGCAGATGCTGAGCTGAACCTCTTCCACGAAGTTATTAAGAACATGGCGGGTGGCGTCACGTTGGTGCGAGCCGAAGATAGTACCATCTTCTTCACAAATCCAACCTATGACGAAATGTTTGGCTATGAGCCTGGACAAATGCTTGGTAAAAACTCAATGGATTTGGTTGCTTCCGGAGGTGATAAAACAGCAGAGCAGTCTGCAGAAGAAATAGTCAAGGGTCTCTCAGAACAAGGCTGGTGGCGCGGTGAAGTTTATAATTTGAAAAAAGATGGTACCCGATTCTGGACTACGGCCTACGTCTCGGAAATGGAGCAACCTAAGTTTGGCAAGGTCTGGCTCACTGTTCAGCACGACATTACAGAACAAAAGCAGATTATGGAACAGCTCCGCCAATCACAAAAAATGGAAGCACTGGGTACGCTGGCAGGTGGTATCGCACATGATTTCAATAACGTCCTTACACCAATTATAGGCTATACCGAAATGCTGATGGATTCGCCTGATCAGGGTGAGGATCGTGAGTTATTAGAACCAATCATCAACAATGCGTTGCGAGCTAAAGAACTGGTTTCTCAAATTCTGTTATTCAGTCGGCCAGGACAAACAACTAAACAACTATCGGATCTGCGCCCTCTAGTGCAGGAATTAGTCAAGTTTACTCACTCAACAATACCGTCATCTGTCACTGTAAGTGATGTGGTATCAGTTGAATCTGCAGTCGTACTTTGCGATGTATCACAAATACACCAGGTATTGGTCAATCTCTGTATCAATGCAGGTCATGCCATCACCGGAATTGGTGAGATAAGAATAAGGCTCGATGTCGTCGAACTTGAGGATTTTTCGGATAGCGTTGGAAACACACATTCAGGGAACCACGTTAGGATTAGTGTCATTGATGACGGCGAAGGCATAGATGAAGAGACGCTTACCCACATCTTTGAGCCGTTCTATTCGACTAAAGGGGTCGGTGAAGGAAGCGGGCTTGGTCTATCCACGGTCTTCGGCATCGTCCAGGATCATGGTGGTGGGATCGCGGTATCAAGTGAACCGGGCAAAGGCACAACCTTTGAGATTTTCCTGCCACTTGCCAAAACGCCGATCAAACAACTACCCGCCACACCGGAGAAGCTTCAGAAAGGAGGCAGCGAACATATTCTGTTTGTCGATGATGAAGACACAATTACTTCTCTTGGCAGGCGGGCGCTGGAGCGATTGGGATACCAGGTAACTGTTGCCTCAGATGGTCAGGCCGCACTGGATGTCTTTTCTGAAAACCCTAAGATTTTTGACATGCTGGTCACTGACCAGACCATGCCTAGGCTGACCGGCAACCTGCTCACACATGAGGTGATGAAGATCAGCCCCAATCTTCCTGTCATGTTGTGTTCGGGACATAATACAATCGTTACGCCCGAAAACAGTAGATCCATGGGCATTCGCAGATTCATGTACAAACCCTATGGGCCGAAGGCGCTTGGGCAGTCAGTAAGAGAGGTCTTGGATGAGGCTGAGGAAGCCAAGCGCTGATAGCTTCGAGCTTCCATTAGGGTAGAGTCTTTGTGAAAAGTCGGCGCCAGGAAAAATTATGCAAATGAGAGGCTCCTCATTTGGTTTTCAATGTAGGAATATGGCTAACGAGAGTACTCTCGTGCGTATTTTTTCGGTTTATTTCTCCAATCAAATAGTTTTCACACGGCCTGGGTACAGAGCAGCCTAAAACGTGATTCAAAACCGACTTGTTCTCCTGCCCGATTTATTCCGGTAACCTGATATCAACTAGATGGGCTTAAGGCATTTCAGGTCCCGGGATTTACTTTTTGACGGATCTCACTAATGCCAGGGCGCCTAGCTACTGTGACCTCGGTCAATGCTCCGCAATCCAGGAAAGATAACACCCAATAGGAAAGTGCTTAGAGCCAGCAGTAGCGCACTGATCATAATTGCTACGTCAATGCCAATAAATTCCGCTGCAGCACTTACGGGGATAATACCAAGGGGCATCAAACCATGCGTCATCATCATTATGCTCATTACCCTCCCCCGAATCTCCGGCTTGATCGCCATCTGCAAAATACTCATGTTCATAGCACCAAAAACTGCGCCAAATAGCCCGGATATTGCGCCAACAACCATTGCCGTCCACACCTGATCCGTTAGGGAAAAGACGACAATTGAAATAGCCCAGCAATAAGCAGTTGTAAACAATAAGCGACCCTTGCTGCCGACATCGCCAAGGCGAGCAAGTAACAGTGAACCTATCAGTGCGCCTGCACCCATGCCTGCCATCAGCATCCCAAGATCATCAGGGCCACCATCTATTACATCCTGGTTAAAAGCAGGCAGAAGAAAGGATGGCGCAAATCCGAACATCAGGGGTATAAACCCCAATAGGAGAATGCCAACGATCAACTTTTCATCACGCATGTAGCGGAAGCCTTCCCTAATATCCTCGAAAGGAGAGCTAGCGTCTCGTTGTGCCGGCGTACCCTCATAATCGAGTGTGTAAACTGAAATTGCAGAAAGCGCGTAAAGTCCAGCAATGATATAAAACACCAAACCAATTCCTTGGCTTGATTCGGGCGCTACACTTGCTGTGAATGCGATCATCCCTCCAGCCAGTACGGGCCCCAATATTCTCGAAAGGTTCAAGGTAGCACTCTGAAGTGCCATGGCATTGACCAGCGAATCGGTACCGACAACTTCCGGCACCATTGAGCTTCTTGCAGGCCAACTGAAAGCCAGGACGGTACCATTGAATATTCCGAAAAATATGAAATGCCAGAAGGTTACGTCCCCCGAATAGATAATTTGAGCCAGAAACATAGTCGCAATCATGTTCAATATCTGGGAGTAGAGCATGATCGACTTTTTCTGCAGTCGATCCGCGATAACGCCACCCGCCAACGAGAATACAAAAAATGGCAACATAAAGGACAACATGACCCAAGTTAGCGCCAGAGCAGAACTGGTCATGTCATATATCAGCCACCCACGTGCTACCGCTTGCATTTGCATTGCAAACGAAGCCGCCAGGTTAGACAACCATAGTCGCCTGAAATCAGCAAATTGCAACGAGACAAACATGCCCGGTCTGTAAAATGGGATCTCATCACTAGCCGAAGACGGAGCTGGCTGGATGCCCTTTTTACGAATAATGTTCAAAAATCTAATCCTGGTGTGTATTCAGATGACCTAAGGTCCAATGACGTGAACGCGGTCATGTCCCCTTCCCTTTACTGAATAATATGGTAGACGGAACGACAACCGCCTTTCCTGCAAGTATTTGGGTCCATTTCCACATACCGATGTGAGTATAGCAAAACGTCGGCGTTTCGCTCCCGGCCGTACCAATGATGCCAATAGGAACCTGGGTCGAATCACCCTTATAGCTACTGAAATGGGCCGGGTGAGACATGAGCGTTCATCAGTCCTATACTCACATCCGCGTATGTATTTGAATAACTTATAGGCGGGGAGGTAAAGAATGGGAGAGCAAGGGTTGGTACAGAGCCTGAATGAGAAAAATTTGAAGATTGTTGAGCAGGCTGTTGAAGCCATCAATAGAGGAGATGGCGATGCATTGCTTGCCCTCTTTGCTGATGACATAAAGTTCTGGATGCCTGGTTCAACACCTGTGTCAAAACGAGTCCAGGGCAAAGACGAGTTCGTAAAGATATTTAATGCGGTTGCCGGGCAGCTTGAGGAGATGGTTGTGCTGAAGGTCACGAATATGATCCCGGCGGGTGACTGGGTGGTGATGGAAGCCCTTGGCGATTCGTTGACCAAGAATGGCGACCCTTATTGCAACACCTATTGCCATTTGTGGAAAATCATCGATGGCAAGATAACTGAATTCACCGAATACAACGATACGCAGTTGGTGATGGATGTCCTGTTTAAGGATTCTGTGTGATGTCTGTTTAGGTAGCAGGTCTGCCCAGTATCAGACTAACAGGTCTTCCTTAATCGGTTGAAAAAAACTGGCGGAATCGATTAGAGAATTTGCAGTTAGCCCAGGTACGCCATAAACTTCGGCTACAACCCCAAATCTGGATTTTACTTTTTCGAGCAGTAGATCAAAATCACCATCTCCAGACAATAAGACGATGGTGTCAAGGTTTCGAACAGATTCAAGCACATCAATTGTAATGCCGACGTCCCAATCCCCTTTTGAAGACCCGTCTCTGCGCTGAATGTAGGGTTTTAATTTCACGGTGAAGCCAATCGCCTTCAACGCATTTTGAAACTTGAGTTGTTGGTCGTCGCCGCGATGGATAGCGTAGGCGTTGGCTGTAACGATATTGAATTCATGATCAAGGCGACGCCATAGCTCGCGGTAGTTGAACTTGCGCTTGTAAGCCTGCCGCGTCGTGTAATATATATTTTGCACATCCACAAAAATGCCAGCGTCCTTTTTATTGTCATTCATATGGACGCCCTGACCTTTCGAGCTCTAAAAGACTTGCCTTTCAATTTACCTTCGCTAAGGATCGCCAATGCCTCCCTGGCAACCATACGTTCTACAGCGACAAAGGCAGATTGTTCAAAGATATTGATTTTACCGACTAGACTACCGGCAATACCCTTTTCGCCCGTGAGTGCGCCAAGAATATCACCAGGCCTGATTTTTTGTTTCTTTCCACCATCTATCTGCAGTGTCACCATAGGTGCCAGCACCGGTTTGTACATTGAAGAAAGCTGCGGCAGGTGCTGTCGTTCCAACACTTGACCGGTAAACCCCTCGATCAGTTCAAGTTTGTATGCCTCGCTTGAATGGTAGAGAGAACAGGCAATTCCCGTAGCACCTGCACGTCCTGTGCGCCCGATTCTGTGCGTATGAACCTCTGGATCTCTTGTTAGATGATAGTTGACCACCAGGTCAAGCGAATCGATATCAAGTCCACGCGCAGCAACGTCAGTTGCGACCAGCACGGTCAGACTTTTGTTGCTGAATTGAACCAGGCGGTATTCACGATCCCTTTGTTCCAGATCACCATGAATCGCAAGTGCCAGAAATCCGCTTTCACGAAGTATCGCCGCGATTTCTTCTGTCAATACTTTCGTGTTGCAGAACACCAGTGCTGACACCGGCTGATGGTGTTGCAGCACCGCTAAGAGTGCCTCGGATCTGGCGCTTTTTTCTTGGATCTCGTACAGAATTTGTTGAATGCTCGTTGTGTCATGGTGCGAATCTACTTCGATACGCTCTGGCTGTCTCATCAGGCGCTTTGACAGGCGTTCTATATCGCCGGGAAATGTGGCACTGAACAGTAAAGTCTGGCGCTTATTAGGCAGATAATTGCTGATCTTATCAATGACAGATTGAAAGCCCATATCCAACATACGATCAGCCTCATCGAGAATGAAGGTGGTCACGTGTTCAAGATTAAGATTCTCTTTTCTTAGGTGTTCTTCAATTCGGCCCGGGGTGCCGACCACAATATGTGCGCCATGCTCCAGCGAACCTTTTTGCGGTCCAAAGGCTACACCACCACAGAGTGTCAGCACCTTGATATTGTGAATCCTGCGAGCAAGTGATCTGATTTCTTTGGCCACCTGGTCTGCGAGTTCTCGGGTTGGGCATAGAATCAGTGACTGTACGCGAAACTGTTTGACGTTGAGTTTGTTTAGAAGTCCGAGTCCAAATGCTGCGGTTTTTCCCGATCCGGTTTTTGCCTGACCTATGACATCCTTGCCGGTAATAATCAGGGGTAAACAGCTCGCCTGTATTGGTGTCATGGTCTGGTAATTCAAAGAGGCAAGGTTATCCAGCAATGCTGGGTGCAATGCTAATGTGGAAAATTGTATTTGTTTCAAAACCCGACCCTTCTTCGCTGAGCCGCTATTCTGGCAGCTGTGGTATGGAAAGCCAGTCCGATTTCAATTAATTTGGCCCGAGTGCTGGCAGGTGCAGTGTGCTAGTTACACCCTGCTGATCTGAGAATAATTGTAGTGGCATGTCCTCTTGAGAACATCAATACCTGCCCTTGAGCGATAAGTCATGGCTAAGTCGCGTAACTAGGTACCGGTCTAAACTGCCGATGAGCGAACAGAATTTGCCCGTCTGGCGTTGCGGCGCAATATTGATGCGCGCATGCGGGCATGGCGTTCTTTTGTGATTGGATAATTCCAGACAATGGCTGCCGCAACGAAGAATAGGACTGAGGGAGGTACTGTAAACAAAATGCGCAGACCCATCATGTGCTCGTAGGAATTATCCGCGCCGAGTTGTGGCACGAACCCTATGATCCCCAGGACATTCAACGCAATCCAACCGCCAACCGCTGCTGACAATTTTGCTGTGAAAGACCAGGCGGCAAAGAATGAAGCGGCTCGATTATCGCCGCTTATCATAGTATCCAGGTCAATGACATCTGCCTTCATCGAATTGGGTAGGGCGGCAAAGGCACCCCCTGCAAAACCAGACACGATGGTTATTGGAATCATCCACCAAAAGTCGCCCCAACCATGGAATAGGTAAAGTGGATGGGCGATGCCAATAAGAATGAAGCTCACCGCATAGGCTCTATGCTTGCCGATTCGGTTAGACAGGCGAACCCAAAAAGGTACGCCGATCATATTGGATGTATAAAAAAATGCCAGCATGACAACCGTCATGGTGGGCGCCCCCAACACATAACCGACAAAGAAAGAATACAAAGGTGTCGTGATGTTGAAGGCAGTCGAGCCGATCATAAACGTCACAATCAGGCGTTTGAATGGCCCGTTCTTCCACATCAACTTCAGCCCCTTAAAAATAGGCGTTGTGGAATCGACATAGTCCCTGGTTTCAGGTACCTGCGTAACGGTCAGCAATACGCCGACCGGTAACGTGATGATCATCATGATGCCAAGGATTGTCATGACAGCCTTGTCGCCGCCATAGCCAAATAAAACCAGAAATATGATGGGCACACCCTGGGCTGCCATATTCCCAAAAATACCAATGGCTGAACGCCACCCAGTGATGCGGGAACGCTCGCTGTAGTCCTGAGAGAGCTCTGCAGCCCAGGAATAGTATGGAATCAATATCATTGTGAGAGCAAGATATAGCCCCATAATACAGGCGAACAAATGACCGGCGCCTGCATCGTCAGGCGGCAGAAACAGCAGGTAGAAACTCACCACCATGATCGGTGTACCCGCAACGATCCAGGGTCGCCGCCTTCCCCAGGGCGTGCGTGTGCGGTCGCTCCAATAACCAACCAGTGGATCCGTAAATACATCCATAACGCGGGCGAACAAAAACATGTTACCCACGAGAATCAAGCTGATGCCAAGTTCCGCCGTGTAGTACTTGGGCACAAAAATCAGTACTGGTGTCAAACAGAAATGCAACGGCATATCTGTAATGCCATAGCAAAACAACCTAAATCTGGATAATCGTTCCGGTTCTTGGGTCATATCTTAGTTTATCGCTCCTAAGGTCGTGTTTTTATGGTTGGAGTCAGCTTCAGAAAAGGTGCAGCCGGGCTACGTCAACTAATAATGGAATCGAATAGAGACCTATGATTACGGGTTAGGAACTAGCAGTGTGTATAGTACCGCCCGGACGCAGAACCACAATTTTGCAACCACTTCAGGGTTTTCAGTCGCGATTTCAAATTGCTCCCCATGATCCTCTCCGAGATGCAAGAGCAATGGGACCCCCTGGGTAGTGTAACCTTCCAGATCCTGGTGAACTAGACAAGGATACAGCTAAGAACTGAGGCCATACAATAATCCCTGAGGAATGACTATACTTATCAGTTCAGGGGGCTGGGAGCCAAAAAAAAATATACCGATGAAGTCTAGAGACAAACAGTTGGGGATGGGTCGCCCCATAAAGCGACGTGACTTTTTGAATGGCGTTGCGGTGGCTTCGTTAAGTTCAATGATGCCAGGGCAGGCTCACTTTGGAGCCGACCGGTCTGGTAGCAATATGACCGGTAACCAAGGCGTCTACCCGCCATTACGCACGGGGATGCGTGGTAGCCACCCGGGGGCATTTGAGGTCGCCCATCAGCTAGGCCGAGATGCTCGAACCGACTGGGGACCGGTACAAGAAGACAGTTCAGGAGATTATGACCTGGTTGTTGTGGGTGCAGGAATAAGTGGATTATCGGCGGCGCATTTTTATCGCAAAGAGCATCCAAATGCTCGCATCCTTATCCTGGACAACCACGACGACTTTGGTGGTCACGCCAAGCGCAATGAATTTCAGTTGGATGATCGAATGTTCCTTGGCCACGGCGGAAGCCAGACCATTCAGGAACCTGGCGGCTATAGCAAGGAGTCGATCGACCTGTTGAAGGATCTTGGCATTGATACACAACGCCTGGGAGAGTACTTCGATCAGCAGTTCTACCAGCGGCATGGGTTATCAGATGGCGTATTTTTTGATCGCAGCAGTTACGGTGTTGATCGAGTTGTACGTTATCCGATCGCCGACTACTCCTCCTTCCTTCCCCTGATACAGAGTCCGTTGTCAGCTAAAGCTGCCGTGGCGCAGATGCCTCTGGGGGATAGAGCCAGGCTGGAAATGCAACGACTGCTGGAGTTTAACAAGGACCAACTCGCAGAGATTCCAGCTGCAGGGCAAAAGAAGTATTTACGGCGAATCAGTTATCGGGATTTTCTCAGCAAGCATGCAGGCGTGACTGATCCTGAGGTCTTCAAGCTTTTTCAGGGATTGACCGCTGATGCTGGTAGCAGCATAGAAACCAGTTCTGCTTTAGGCATGATGGGCTACGGGGGTCTGCCTGGTCTTAAGGCGACTGCCCTCACCGACTATCCTGTACTGGATGAACCCTATATCCATCATTTCCCCGACGGGAACGCCTCGGTGGCACGTTTGCTGGTGCGAAAGCTGATTCCACGGGTTGCCGCCGGCTCCACAATGGAAGATATCGTTACAGCCCGCTTCGACTATGGTCGACTCGATGAGTTGCGCTCACCGGTGCGACTGCGGCTGCAGAGCACCGCAGTGCGGGTCGAGAACGACGGGCCACCTGAATCCGCAAAAAGAGTGGGCATTACTTACGTTCGAAACGGGCAGGCGCATCGAGTTTGGGGGCGCTCCTGCGTCCTGGCGGGCTACAACGCGATGGTTAGGCACCTTTGTCCGAGTCTCCCGGAAACACAGCGGGATGCCTTGGCGCAGGCGGGCAAAACGCCGATTATTTACACCAACGTGCTGCTGAATAACTGGCGAGCTTGGAAGAAGCTGGGCATAGGTTGTGCTTCGGCGCCAGGGGCTTATCATAGTGTAGCCTTTCTCGATTTCCCTGTGAGTATCGGCGACTACCAGTATTCTCAAGATCCAGAACAGCCGATCGTTGTTCACATGGAGCGATTTCCGAAGGGCGATGATCACATGGCCCCAATGCGAGATCAGATACGTGCGGGCAAACACGAGCTATTCTCAACTTCCTTTGAAAGTATTGAGCGAGAAATTCGCTCCCAGCTTTCCGGCATGTTATCCAGTGCAGGCTTCGACGCCGCGAAGGATATTGAAGCCATTACGGTGAATCGCTGGGGGCACGGCTATTCGAACTGGTACAGTGACTTTGATTATGAATTTGCTGACGATGCCTATCCGCATATCATTGGCCGACAGCGACATGGCCGTATCGCCATTGCTAATTCAGATGCTGGTGCCAGTACTATGATGCAGTCAGCTCTTGATCAGGCTCACAGGGCTATTAGTGAGTTAGAGGCCTAGGAAGAGCGAAGCAACCTTGATGTTTCCCGATTTAGTTTCAGTTTACCTGCATCGCAATATGCGAGTTCAGCGCAATGTCTAGAATGCTTCCCGACTTGCAAGTAAAAGTCACGCTAGGTTAGGGTTCAGGTGTTCTTTTTTGGAGGTATTACTGATGCAAGCCTTTTCTTTTGCACAATCACCCTACCCCATCCGGGATGATATTCCGCAGGCCTATAAAAATTTCTGGCAGCGCCTTGCATCTCCTGGCAGCTGGTGGACAGGTGAAGAAAGGGTCGCCATTGCGCAGGAATCCCGTAATGCCTTGATATGCCGGTTCTGCGCAGACAGGAAGGCAGCATTGTCACCCTATACCTTCAAGGGTGAGCATAGTCATGAAGGGAAGTTGCCAGCTACTGCTGTAGATGCGGCTCACCGCATTATTACTGATCAGGGCAGAATTACGCGCGCCTGGGTAGAAAACAACAACGACGAGGGACTTAGCAAAGAAGCCTATGTGGAACTTGTTGGCATTGTAGTGGCCATTTTCAGTATAGATGAATTTCACCGCGCATTGGGTCTTGCACTTGAATCCCTGCCTGAACCCAAGCCAGGTGAAATAAGCCGATATCGCCCCGCCCATATTTCTGAAGATATGGGGTTCGTACCAACCGTACCCCCTGATGGTGCCGTTGGCAATGAGTCGGACCTGTGGGAGGGAAGCCGTGGTGCAAATGTGATTCGCGCACTAACCCTGGTGCCAGATGCACTTCGAGACTGGCGGGAAATTGCCGCGGCACAGTATCTTTCTTTTCAGCGCATGACCAACTTCGTCAAAGATGACAATCGCAGCATCAACCGCATGCAAATGGAGCTGATTGCCGGCAGGGTGTCTGCTATCAATGAGTGTTTTTACTGAACCAGCGCACATGCCACGATGCTCCGTGTGAGCGCAATGACAACAGAAACTGAAATTGATCTTCAGGGTATCAATGGTGATGCAGCCAGCGCTGCAGTAAGCATTGATTGTGGCACAGAGCTGATGGCCTTCGCCGAAGCCATAACATACCGGGAAACTAGGCAGCTTATTGATTCACGACAGGCACTATTGGATGCTGGTGGTGCAGCGGTACTGGTTGATGCCGCCGGCGTTGCAGCAAATTTCCAACGAATGGTTCGAATTGCAGATTCTATAGGTATTCCTGTGGACGACATGGAAATGGAGGTGGGGCAGGAAGTCCGGGCGACTCTGGACCTTACTCGTTTCGCCAGCGCACAGAACACGTTAAACCCTGCCTGAAATTTCTTCCTGCTATGTAAAGTGTGCGCTTGGTGATGATATTGAAATATTGTAAGCAGTCTGGTTAGGTCGCGCACTAGCTGCAAAAATTTAAGGAGACACAAGTGGATACATTACTCTTGGCAAAACAGGGTGGGATCGCGACCGTCACGTTGAATCGACCACCGATGAATGCAGTAAATGAACAGTTGTTGGATGAACTGGTCGAGGTGTGCGCTGATATTGAGCAGGATGATTCGGTGCATGTGGTGATACTTACCGGAGCGGGACGAGCATTTTCTGCAGGCAGAGAATTGCAAGGTGTTCTGTCAGGGACTGAGTATCCCGGCGGACCCCGGTACAGGGTGCTGGAAAACCTGAGCAAGCCCGTCATTGCTGCGGTCAATGGCTTCTGTTTTACGGGCTCCTTTGAATTGGCCATGTGTGCAGACATCATCATTGCATCGGAGAAGGCCATATTCGGTGATACGCATATGCGCTTCGGTGTCGTGCCGGGCGGCGGGCAGACCCAGCGGCTACCAAGACTTATCGGTGTCCGGAAGGCGAAGGAGTTGCTGTTCACATGCAAGAGGCTCTCTGCGCAGGAAGCGGAACAACTTGGGATAGTGAACAAGGTCGTTCCCCACGACAAGTTGGAGGAAGAAGCACGTCATATGGCAAATCAGATCCTCGAGAATATTCCTGAGACCATCAGCATCACTAAGAAACTGATCAACCAGTCCATGAATCTTGACTTGGACAGGGGTCTCGAACTGGAAGCGGGCTACCATGAGGGCGGCACAATTTCCCCATCGGCCGAAGGCAGGAAACGCATTGAAGGTTTCTTAAAGACCTGACTTGATTAGCGTATGACTTTGGTGAGTTTTACATTCACCGATTACAGCGGAATAAGTCTTCCATTTGGCAAGCTCCCGGTACCCAACAGGTTAGTCGCATCATTTCTATAGGCAGGGAAGTCTCCCATAACAATCAACCAGCAATAGACATGGGGCTCGCTTTCGATCTCCAGCCTGAACGGAGAGAAACCCAGGGGGAAAATCGAATAGTCACCTGAACTATAATCACCCGAACTTTGGCCTGGCAATCGCTCGCTGATGAATTCGAGAAAGTCACGATACTGATCATGTCTGACCAGCTCGAAATAGGCGACCGCATCTCTTGCATCCCGATTAGTTCGCTTAAGGGCCTCGCTTGGGAACAGACCGGCGGTCCAGCGGGGGTTAATCTCAGTGACTACTATTTCCTCATCGGGTCCAATGAAATAGTCAATTCCGATATTCTCACCTATCGAGGTGCCGATGCCATGACTGCGGACATATTCCCCAACACTAATGAGCGTTGCCTTCTGCTCTGTCGTCAGGGGTATATCAGCGGGTATATGATTGCCAATCCAGAGTCCATCAGCCACCAGAATTCTTCGAACATTGTCCACCTCAATGCTGGTGTCAGTAACCAGAAGATCAATCGTCCATTCAGTGTACTGATCAAGCGGCAGGCGTCGCTGCACCAGGACCGGTTCGTCATCCCGGTAGTCTTTTAGAAACTCCTCTGCCTCGCCGATGCTGTCTACCGTTTTGACATTCCTCGCGCCAGGCTGGCCTGTCATCTTTAGGATGATTTGGTTGTCGTGATCGGCAAAAAAGGATTCAACTTGCGCATTATCTGTTAGTGGTTGAGTCGCGATAATTGTGTCGGGAACCGGTATGCCAAAGTCTGGTGCATTGTCAGCAAAGTGAAACTTCGAATTCAGTTTAAGCATCCTGTCGATTGCAGCCTGGTCATTATGAATGACTTGGTTTGAACGGCTTATCATAAGAAAAGTGACCAGTTCAACAGGTGGCAGGTCAGCCGCCAGGGTTTCATAAAAGGTATCCATGGGTGCATACAGGGTGTGCTCCAGTGGGACCATGGATACCCCCACCTGGCTCATCAGTTCATGGTGGCGCACCAGAAAATTCTGCCAGGGTGGTTCTGTAAATGCATCGAACATGCCGACATAGTCTTCTGGTTTACTAATCGATAGTAATGAGACCTGGAGCATGGCCATCAGCTGGTTCTGTTCAAACTGATCGGCTTTCTGCTTATCGGTCAGATCATCCATGTCGAAATATAGCGGGATGTCATCCGCTGACATGGCATATAGTGTGGGTAGGGAACGATTAGGGAAGAAAGCGCCTGATTTCATCGAGCATGAGTACTCTTTTGTTTCCCCTTACTATAGCGGTGCCTCATGCCTGGCACAATATGGGGCTGCTGTTTTGAAAACGCAACAGGGTTAACAGGTAAATCCCAACCCGATCATATCCAGGAATTTTAGCCAGGGTCCCCTTTTACCGCCCCGTTGGTCTGCTTTGATCAGTGCACGTTGAGTAAAATTAATACCCAGC